>SKOM01000239.1 GCA_007120095.1 Candidatus Competibacteraceae bacterium
GTTTCTTTGATTGTACATGCCTTTGTCTTTACCAATCCTAATTACAGCCCGTTGAGAACCGGTGCGGTGGAGACGGTACAACAAGTAGCGGCACACGATCAAATGGTGGTAAGACATCGTTTGTAATGCAGTAACCCATTTAGAGTGAGTGTATGACTGCGCTGATTCTAAATCCCAAACTCAAATGAGGATAGTGTGATGGCTGATAAAACCAAAAGCATCTCTGGATTAACCGATGAGCAAGCCTTGGACTTCCATGAGCAGTTCAAAGTGACCTTCACTACCTTTGTGGTGCTCTCGGCGGTAGCCCATGGTCTGGTCTATGTCTGGAGTCCCTGGTTCTAAACCCGTGGTTTGATCCGATTGCGTGTGTACTTAAACATTAATTGATAAGGTGACTATTATGTCTGATTACAGACCTTCCCGCCCCAGCAACCCCAGAGACGATTGGAAACTATGGCTGGTGGTCAATCCCGGTACTTGGCTGATTCCGCTGTTGATGACGTTCTTGGCCGTTTCTTTGATCGTGCATGCTTTTGTCTTTACCAATCCTAATTACAGCCCGTTGAGAACCGGTGCCGTGGACACGGTGCAACAGGTTGCGGCTCATGACACGGTTGTTGTAAGACACTGGTTGTGAGATTTGCGGCATTGGTGAGCGTGGGAGTTGCGCTAAAACTGAGCTGCGTGACTCCTGAACTAGATTAATAAAGGATTTAACGATGGCTGATAAAAGTATTTCCGGTCTGACTGACGAACAAGCCTTGGATTTCCATGAGCAGTTCAAAGTGACCTTCACCACCTTTGTGGTACTTTCGGCGGTAGCGCATGGCCTGGTCTATGTGTGGAGTCCTTGGTTCTGAGAGGCCGGTAGTTCAGCGTTTAACTAAGTTTTGAACGCATAGCAAGTAAGGTGACTATGATGTCCGACTATAAACCTGCGCGGCCTAGCAATCCCAGAGACGATTGGAAGCTATGGCTGGTGGTAAACCCGGGAACCTGGCTGATCCCGCTTCTAATAACGTTCCTGGCCGTTTCTTTAATTGTACATGCCTTTGTCTTTACTAATCCGAACTACAGCCCATTGCGCTATAGTGCGGTGGTTGAAGAGGCTGTCGTTGAGCAAGCTGCTGCGGTCGAGGAAGATGAAGACGCTGCTGTTGAAGACGAGGCAGTCGAAGATTCCGATGATGACAATGCAGCGGAGGAGACAGACTGATGCTTCAGTTCCTTTTTGGCACTAAGGATGGCCCTATCAATCCTAAGGATGACTGGAAACTATGGCTGGTGGTCAACCCGAGAACCTGGTTACTGCCAATTCTAATAAGTGTGATGGTGGTTTCTCTGGCCATCCATGTGTTTGTGTACAGCAACCCTAACTATAATCCACTGCGTAGTGGTGCAGTGGCTGAAAATGTTGTGACCAGCGACGACGGTTGAGAGCGGTTCGTTGCGGTGTTGGGGTTAATGGTGTGGGTGTGTGGGCATGATGTTTGCGCGGGGATTTTGAGTTATCTATACCGAGATAGCTGATGCGACTCGGCCTTCATGCCCTTCAAAATTAAATTTCTGCTAAATAATGCGGGCTGCATGGCGGTCGGCTGTTCCCTGAGTCTTGCGGTCGTTCTGTCCGCAATCTTCCTCTACGAATGAATTTTCCTGTAGGTTCCCGCTATACCAGAGTTGGATCATTATACTGATGCGTTTGACATTCTCGGGCCTGTTTAATTTAATGCCCGGTAGGTTGGCGACGTCAGCCATGATTGTAGTGCGGCAAGCCGAACTCATATAATGGTTAACAATTCGTCTCATCTGACTTAATATCTAAGGTGAGCTACATCTAAACCACCATAAAAGAGAGAAGTTTCACTATGTCTAAGCAACAAGGTTTCAACCCCTTTGACCCTGCGGAAATGATGAAATTGTTCGATCCCATGCAGGTGATGAATCAGCTCCAACGCAATATGGAGCGTTATACCGTGGGTGGATTTCAATTAGCTGATTTGATGCAAAATCAGCGCAAAAACCTGGAAGCACTGATGGAGGCGAACCGGATCTTGTTCACCAGTACTCAGCAGTTGCTACAGCGCCAGAATGAGTTGCTCAATCAGGCCGGTCAGGAAGCTGCCGCTGCGGCCAGTGCTCTGGCTGCCGGATCGGATCTTAAGGAATTGCCTCAACGGCAAGTTCAGATGCTCACCGAACATTACAATCGCTCGGTTACCACCTTACAAGAGGCGACGGATATGATCATCAGAGCACAACAGCAGGCGATGCAGGTTTTGGATCAGCGCTGGCAAGAGCACATTCAAGAGCTGCAAAGACTGCAAAAAACCACGACTGGAAGCTGATCAGCGCTGTCGGTAGCCACTGCCGGTTTATTGTGGTGTTAAGCGGCTCAGTAAATCCTGCGGCTGGTCGCTCAATAAGGCTTGGCGGGCTAACTGCCGCAGTTCTCCAACATCGCTGTTGGTTACAATCTGCTTGATTTCTAACAGGCTGCCGCTGTGCATGCTGAACTGAGTCAGGCCCAGGCCGAGTAACAGGCGGGTGTAGTGCGTATCACCCGCCATTTCTCCGCATAAACTCACCGGTATACCGGCAGCATGCCCGGCGGTGAGAGCCATGTGAATCAGTTTCAGTACGGCGGGATGCAGCGGATCATAAAGATAATTCACGCTGTCATCAGTACGATCCATTGCCAAGGTGTATTGGATGAGATCGTTGGTGCCAATTGAAAGAAAATCCAGGTTACGGGCTAGATGATCGGCGCATAATGCTGCAGCGGGTATTTCAATCATTCCCCCTAGGGGAAGTTGAGGGTCAAATGGCAGCCGGTCATCCTGTAATTGCTTTTTCAGTTCGCGCACGATCTGTAAGACCTGGATCACCTCCTGAATCGACGCTAACATCGGGATCATCAGACGAGCCTGACCGTAGATGGAGGCGCGCAGAATCGCGCGTAGTTGGGGGCGAAACAGTGCCGGTTCGCGTAAACACAGACGAATAGCCCGCAGCCCTAAAGCAGGATTGGTCGGCCTCGATCTGTTCTGACGTTCCCCATCAATCTGTTTGTCTGCCCCAATATCCAGAGTGCGGATCGTGACTGGACGGCCCTCAAAGGCGATGAGTGCATCACGATACGCTTCAAATTGCTCGTCCTCGCAGGGGGGATGATCGCGGTTCATAAACAAAAATTCGGTACGATATAATCCCACTCCAGCCGCACCAACATCAAGTGCCGCCGTGATGTCTTCGGGTAGCTCGATATTGGCGTGCAAAGTGATGTTCAGACCGTCTAGGGTGAGTGCCGGGCGGTTGCGGAATGCGCGTAATTGTTGCAAGCGCTGTTGCTCGGCGCGTTGGCGCTGGCGGTAATAGGCCAGGAGGGGCGGTTCCAGCCCAGCAAGCACCACCCCGTGCTGGCCGTCGATCACTACGGTCTCATGGTCTTGCAGGTAGCGCCGCGCGTTGTGAACCCCGACTAAAGCGGGGATACCTAAACTACGGGCTAAAATGGCTGTGTGGGATAAAGGGCCGCCGAATTCGGTGATGAAACCGCAAACCCCCTGGTATTGCATCAGTATGGTATCCGCCGGTGATAAATCGTCAGTGACAACAATGCGCCCGCTGAAGCGGTTTGACGGAGGGGGTGCGGTATGATCGGCACCGTCGAGCAGGATCCGCTGAATGCGGGTAACGACATGGTCGATATCGTCCCGGCGGTCGCGCAGATAGATATCGTCCATGGTTTCGAAAACCTGTACGATCTGATCACGCTGTATCTTTAACGCCCATTCTGCATTACATTGCTGGGTACGGATCAGCTCGAGAGGCGCATCGGTGAGTAGCGAGTCTTCCAGCATTAGCAGATGGGTATCGACAAATGCGCCGATTTCTGCAGGGAGCGAGTCGGGAAGCCGTGCACGGGTATGCTGTAATTCTTGTTTGGCAATAGCCAGACTGCGCTGAAACCGTTGAATTTCCAGATCGACTTGTTGAGCGGACAAGTGATACTTGGCGATTTCGGCCTGATCGCGTTGCAGGCGCACTATTTGCCCAATGGCATAGCCCCGTGAAACACCGATACCATGCAGGGCGCAGACAGCCATATTTACGACCTATTCGAGTTCATCAAAACGCTGCTTGATCAGCGTTTCAATCTGATCAAGCGCCTGCTCGGCACGATCACCTTCGGCATGAAGTAATAGCACCGCCCCTTTAGCAGCGGCCAGCATCATAACGCTCATGATGTTTTTGGCATTAGCAGTCCGTTCGCCACAGCGCAATTCAATGTCGCAGTCAAATTGAGACGCTAAATTGACGAGTTTGGCAGCGGCTCGGGCATGGAGTCCAAGACGGTTGCTGATGGTGACTTCGCGTTCCGGCATGGTCAATCCTCACTTCGCTCAGCTGAATTCCCGGTGACGGGTCATGACGTTCGTCCTATGTTGTGAAAACCGCTCGGCCAGTTTGCTGGCGATATACACGGAGCGGTGCTGCCCCCCCGTACAACCGATCGCAACGGTCATATAGCTGCGGTTGCCCGTATCGAAGTCTGGAATCCAGATCTCCAGAAAATCGCCGATAGCAGTCAACATATCTTGTACCATGGTTTGCGACTCAAGAAATTCACACACGGGTCGATCCAGTCCGGTCAACAGCCGTAATTTACGATCCCAGTGCGGATTAGGCAGACAGCGCACGTCGAATACGAAATCGGCGTCGATGGGATTGCCGTTCTTGAAACCGAAGGACTCAAATAAGAGTGTCATGCGGTTGCTGTGTGCGCTGTATACCAGACTGCGGATACGCTCACGTAATTCGTGTAGATTAGTCCGGCTGGTGTCAATGATAACATCAGCATAAGCGGCGATTTCGCCGAGTAACTGCCGTTCTTGACGAATGGCTTCCAGTAGCGGTTGATTGTTCAGTGCCAGAGGATGTTTACGCCGGGTTTCGTTGTAGCGCTGCAATAAGGCTTCATCGCTGGCCTGTAAAAATAAGACTTTGGTATCGATCCCATGGCGACATAACGCGGCCAGACTGTCAGAAAATTCGTCGAGCAGGTCTAGAAAATTACGGGCATCGATGCCTACGGCAAGCAGTTGTGCCTCACCTTGAGCGGTAGCGCGTGCTTGCAGTGACAATGCGCAGGGTTCTAGCAATTGCAAAGGCAAATTATCGACGCAGTAATAACCGAGATCCTCCAAAGTCTGGATAGCGATGGTCTTACCTGATCCGGACAGGCCGCTCACAATGATCAAACGCATAAGGGGTCACCACGCATTATTTGCACTTGGCAGTGGACGGGTTCATAGTGATGAGGCAAACCCGAGGCACCGCCCAACTGTCTGCTTAAGTCACCAGCATGTCGCCCGGTCATGGCTGGATCACTGTAGCGCTGTACATGCGATGGAGTGGTCGGGCGCATCATTATCCGTCGGCCAGTTGCCAGTTGATCAACTCCTGGTAGAGCAACTGATCATCATGCAGAAGTCGCAGCCGCTGACAAAACGCCTGGTTGCTGAACATCTCTGCCAGGTAAGCGAGGATTTTGAGGTGTTCATCGGTGAAGTGTTCTGGAACCACCAATCCGAACAGCAGATCTACGGGTTCCTGATCCATGGCGCCAAAATCGATGCCATGGTCTAATTTAAGCACGGCACCGATCGCCCGGTTCGTGCTTGCCAGGCGGCCATGAGGCAAAGCGACGCCCTGACCCAGGCCGGTGCTGCCTAAACGTTCCCGCCCCAGCAGGGTATCGAGCACTGCGCGACTGTCTAGGCGCTCAGGATTGGCGGTCGTCAAGTACTGACTTAAAACATCCAGCGCTTTTTTCTTGCTGTGAATATCGTTGCGGCAGACAACCTGTGCCGGTGTGATCAGTTGCTCTAGGTTCATCATTCAGTGCCGCAAATATTAAGCTGAATAGTCGCGAGTTTTTTCCTGGCGTTTTTTGTCATTGATTTTCGCCTTATGTTTTTTTACCTGTCGATCCAGTTTATCACTCAGGGCATCGATAGCCGCATACATGTCCCCGTGTTCCGCATCGGCGAATAAATCGTTGCCGGCCACATATAAGGTGGCTTCGGCTTTGTGAGTCAGCTTCTCAACGCTGAGAATGACCTGAGCACCGGTAATCTTGTCGAAGTGTCGTTCTATTTTTTCCAGTTTCTCCGTGACGTAATCTCTAAGCGCATCGGTGATATCGACATGATGGCCACTCAGGGTGATATGCATGGGGTTGTACTCCTTGATTGCTATGGCTTAGGTTGAGGGCAGGGGGCCATTCAGCCCAGTTGGCGACGCGCGGCAGACGTTCCAATACCGAGTAATTCACGATATTTAGCCACCGTGCGTCGGGCAACATTGACGCCCTCGGCTTCCAGTAATTGAGCGATTTTACTATCACTCAAAGGTTTTTGAGGTCGTTCCTCACTAATGAGTTTTTTGATCATGGCACGAATGGCGACGGATGAACATTCACCGCCGTCACTGGTGCCGACATGGCTGGAGAAAAAATACTTAAACTCGAATACCCCGCGGGGGGTATGCATGTATTTCTGACTGGTCACCCGCGAAACCGTGGATTCGTGCAGTTCAAGTGTTTCAGCAATATCCCTTAAAACCAAAGGTTTCATGTATTGTTCACCCTTTTCGAGACAGTCTTGCTGGTGCTCGACGATGCAGGTTGCTACACGCAGCAGGGTTTCATTGCGATTTTGCAGACTTTTCAAAAACCAGCGCGCATCTTGTAAGTGGTGACGCAGTGTCGTGTTATCCTCGCTGTGATCAGCACGGCGAATGAGCTGCGAATAATGGCTATTAATACGCAGCTTAGGGCTGTTATCAGGGTTGAGCTCGACCAACCAGCCTCGATTATGGCGACGCACAAACACATCTGGAATAATGTATTGGGCGCGGCTGGCCGATAGCGCTGTGCCGGGATGGGGATTAAGACTGCGAACCAGCGCCACGACAAACTGTAGCTCTTCAGGCCTGAGTTTGAGACGGCGCTGGGCGGTGGCGTAGTCACGTCGTACCAATAATTCGAGATGCTGATGGACGAGTTGCCGGGCCTGAGCCAGCCAGGGCGTATCTGGTGGTAGTTGATCAAGTTGTAGCGCCAGACACTCACCCGGTGTACGCGCCCCGATTCCCGGCGGGTCAAAGTGCTGGATGCGGTGCAGCACCGTGACCATCTCATCGGTTTCTATCCCCAGTTCGCTGGGTAGGCCCTGATGAATCTCTGGTAACGATAGCGATAGATAGCCGTTGTCATCAATCGACTCGATAATCGCCTCGGCAATGAGCCGATCACGGTCGTTAAACGGCGTCAGATCCAGTTGCCAGTTGAGATAATCCTGCAAGGACTGTTCAGAGGACAAATGCTGATCAAAGGCCAGATCGTCATAGTCATCATTGCGGGAGTAGATGGTCGCACCGTCGGCGGGATGATAAACATCCTCCCACTGACTTTCCACGGTCGCTTCATCAGCCTTGAGTGCTGTGTTTTCAGGTTCAACAGGCGCGGCGGCGAACTCCGAGGCCCCATCGTCCGAACCGGCTTGAGCGTCGGCATCGTCAGCTTGTTCCAGCATAAAGTTGGAGTCCAGCATCGTTTGAATCTCGGTTTGTAGTTCCAGACCGGATAACTGCAATAGGCGAATAGCCTGTTGCAGCTGTGGGGTCATGGTGAGCTGCTGACCTAGGCGAAGCTGAAGTGACTGTCGCATGGTAAGTTAAGGGTTCGTTTGCTGACCAGTATACAAAATTAAGTTGCCTCCATTAAAGCATAGACTGTGCCATGACAGTAACCCGTTAATCGCTTATAACCGGAATGCTTCACCCAGGTAGACTTGGCGCACCTGCGGGTTGTCGAGAATTGCCGCCGTATTGCCCTCGGCGATGACCCGCCCCTCACTGAGAATATAAGCCCTTTGGCAGATGCCCAATGTCTCACGCACATTATGATCGGTGATGAGTACGCCGATGCCACGCGCCTGCAGATGTTCGATGATGCGCTGAATATCAGCTACTGACAAGGGATCAACTCCGGCAAAGGGTTCATCCAGCAGAATAAACTGCGGTTCTGCCGCTAAGGCGCGGGCGATTTCTACCCGTCGGCGTTCGCCACCGGACAAACTGACGCCGGGCTGGTCGCGCAAATGCCCCACATGCAGTTCTTCCAACAGTTCTTCGGCCCGGGTGAGGCGCTCGGCCCGGGTTAAGTCACGACGCAGTTCCAGAATGGCCAGTACATTATCGCACACTGATAATTTGCGAAAAATCGAAGGCTCTTGGGGCAGATAGCCTAACCCCAAGCGGGCTCGAGCGTGCATAGGCAGTGCTGTAATGTCCCGACCATCCAGCAATACCCGGCCCTGATCGCAACCGACCAGCCCGACAATCATGTAAAAGCAGGTGGTTTTTCCAGCCCCATTGGGCCCTAATAATCCGACAACCTCGCCATTGCTCACATGTACAGAAGCCGCATCCACCACTTGCCGTCCCCGGTAGCGTTTAACGATCTCGACCGCCTGAAGCTTATGCATGGTCATTGGCGTGGTTGGATAGTGAACTGGATGCGCTCGCCTTCACGACCTCGAGCCTCGACCACGTCCCGACCAAGATCGTATTCGATGCGATCGCCGCTGAATTCATCGCCGCCTTGTACGAAGCGTGCCTTGCCGATGACCCGTACCGTGCCGGTCTGGGCATTGTAGTCGATCCGCTCCCCGGTGCCAGTAATCGGCGGACGGTTGACATCGGGTTGATAGCGAAACCGCGTGGGGCTGCCCACCGCTTCCATGCGCAAAAACTGGCCATCCTCAGCAAAATGTACCGTCGCACGATCAGCGGCCAGGTACAGCGTGCCTTGCGATACTTCAACATTACCTTCGTAAACGCTGATGCCCGTGCGTTGTTCAAAGCTAGCGCGGTCAGCCTGGAGGCGGATCGGTTGCTGGCGATCCTCGGGCAAAGCCAGGGCAGTAGCCGCGAACATCACGACCCATAGCAGACTAAGAAGGAGGTGGCGCATATTCTCCTCGTACATCCCATAGCAATGTGTAGCGACCTTCAGCAAGATTAGCCCGAAACCCGGTGCCCTGTAACCAGCCCGAGGCGGTTTCCAAGCGGGTCAGCGCATCGCTGCTGAGCAGTTGCGCCTTACGATAGTAACTGAGATCATGGGTACGAATCGATAACGATTCATCGGGGGCATCGCTGTAGCGGTCGGCGTTGACCGCCTTGCGTAAAATCACCAGTTGGTGGTCGGCCGATAACCAGCCCTGTTCGGATTCAATCAGCCATTCGCGCTTGCCGTCCGGGGTAAAAATTTCCAATCGAGGTGATTGCACCTCAATGCCGCGGTCGCTGGGTAATTGGACTAAATACGGCGCTTGCAGGGCATAGCGCTGTTGTCCGAGTTCGTCCAAATAAGTAGCCGAAAAATTATGAAGTTGTAGTTCTGGGCCCCGCGGTGTGATCAGCGCATCGCTGTCGGTATCACTGCGGATGCCGACGATCAGCCACAGACTCAAGGCCACCAGCAGGCCGGGGATGGCGTAAATCCGTATGAAACGTGGCATGGCGATCAAACCACACCGGCCTTAAACAGATCGTGCATATTGAACGCCCCGATGAGTTTTTGCTCCGAGTCCACCACGGGTAAGGCCAGAATTTTATGGGTTTCCATTAGCGCTACCGCCTCGGCAGCCAGCAGATCCGGCGACACCGTTTGACACGGTGTGGTCATTAATTCGCCGACGTGCAGCGTGTGCACATACTGATGGCGTTCGAATGTACGCCGCAGATCACCATCGGTAAATACCCCCAGCACATGCTGTTCGGCATTGACAATCACCGTCATGCCCAGCGCCTTGCTGGACATTTCCACCAGTGCCTCGGGCAGTGGGTCATGGGCATGATTGCAGGGAATGCGTTCACCGGTGTGCATGATGTCAGCAATATGCAACAGCAGACGGCGACCCAAGCGGCCGCCGGGATGAGAGCGGGCAAAATCGCTGCTGGTAAACCCGCGGGCATCAAGCAGCGCCACAGCCAGGGCATCGCCCATAGCCAAAGTGGCCGTGGTACTGGCGGTCGGTGCCAGACCCAGCGGACAGGCTTCCTCAGCGACACTGACATCAAGGTGCACAGTCGCGACAGTGGCCAGCGTTGACTCAGGGCGGCCAGTCAGGGCGATCAGCGGTACTTGCAAGCGCTTAATCAACGGTAGAATGGTCAATATTTCTTCGGTTTCTCCGGAGTTGGACAAGGCGAGCACTAAATCCTTATCGGTAATCATACCCAGATCACCGTGGCTGGCTTCGGCCGGATGGACGAAAAACGCCGGTGTACCGGTACTGGCCAAAGTCGCGGCTACCTTATTGCCGATATGGCCGGATTTACCCATACCGATGACAATCACCCGTCCTGAACAGGCTAAAATCAATTCGCAGGCATGGGTAAAACCTTGATCAAGCCTTGCTTTGAGAGCGGTTATCGCCTGCGCCTCAGTCTCCAGCACCTTACGCCCGAGCGCAATGAAGCCGCCAGGGCGGGTTTCCTCAGTGGGCCAGCAGGGCTTGGATGTGTTCAAGATCAGCCTCATTGAGTTCGCCAATGGCCTCTTCCAGGCTGAGGCGATTGAGTAGATAGGAATAACGCGCTTGGGCATAGTCGCGTTCAGCACGCAGCAAATCCCGTTGACTGTTGAGCACTTCGACAATCGTGCGCGTACCGACATCAAACCCCGCCTGGGTGGCTTCCAAGGAGCTGCGACTGGATACTCGCGCTTGATCCAAAGCGCGTACCAGACTGATCGACGCTTCGACGCCCCGGTATGCCTCACGAACTTGCCGCGTCACGGCGCGTTGTACCGCTTCGCGTTGTTGCTTGGCGGCCTCATGGCGGAAAGCCGCTTCCCGGGTTCGGGAAGTGACCGCCCCTCCCTGGTACAGCGGGATGGTCAGTTCCAAACCGACACGCCCGCCGCGTCTGGAAATCATACCGGTGTCGCTGTCGCTGTAGCTGGCATTAAGATCCAGAGTAGGGTAATGACCAGAACGCTGCAGGGCGATGTTTTCGCGCGCCAGTTCAGTACCGAAGCGGGCGCTGTTAAGGCTGGGATTATTGGCCAGAGCCTGTTGCACCCAATAGTCAGGATCGTCCGGATCGGGAGTCCTCAGCGGTATTTCCTCGCGCAAGGGTTGCAAGCTCTCGTAATAGTGCCCGGTGATTTCGGCCAGTGCCTCGCGGCGATTGGCCAGCGCATTTAATGCGGCAATTTCCGTCGACAGCGATTGATCAAAACGCGCCTGGGCCTCCTGTACATCGGTGATGGTCACCAGACCGACCTCAAAGCGGCGCCGGGCCTGTTCGAGTTGTCGTTCGATGGCCTCTTTATCGGCTTGGGCGAAAATGGCGTCATCCCGAGCTGCCAACGCGTCAAAATAAGCCGAGGCGACCCGCAGGATCAGGTTCTGGCTGGAGTCCTGGAAATCGATATCAGCGCGATCAACGGTGATATCCGCCTGACGGCGGCGTACCTGGGTGCTGCGATCATACAGGGGTTGATTTAAGGCGATGCTGGCGCTATCGCTGTTGAAGCTGGATCTGCCCGGACCGCGATCCTCAAAATTGCGGTCAATGCTGCCGCGTGCGTTCAGGCTGGGCAGGGCGAGGGCGCGGGCCTGGGGCAGCGCCTCGCGTTCGGCAGAACGCAGCGCATCCGCCTGCTGTAATTGAGGGTCGTTATCAAGCGCATCACGATAAGCCTGCATAATGCCGATCTCAGCAGCGGTCAGCGGGCTGAGCGCGCCAAGCAGGCTGATCATCAAAAGATACATTGAAGGTCTGAACAACTTCATAGAAGCAATCCTGTACACTAAACGGGGAAAGTAAAGCGTGCTCTTAAACACATTGCAGTCTATCATCATTATGACCCAAAAAATCCACATCGCTGGCCACCAAGGCATGGTGGGTTCCGCCATCCACCGCCAGTTACTCCAATCCGGACACCGGGCAACCGATTTTATCTTCAGAACCCATGCGGAACTGGATCTGACTCACCAAGCGGCGGTTCACGACTTTTTCCAGAGCCAACAGCCCACCCAGGTTTATCTGGCAGCGGCCAAGGTCGGCGGCATTTATGCAAACACTACCTATCCGGCTGATTTCATTTACGACAATTTAATGATTGAGGCCAATATCATCCACAGCGCCTTCAAATCCGGTGTGAAACACCTGCTGTTTCTGGGTTCAAGCTGCATCTACCCGCGTGATGTAGCGCAGCCGATGTCCGAATCCGTCCTGCTCACCGGTCGGCTGGAACCCACCAACGAGCCTTATGCCATTGCTAAAATCGCCGGGATCAAGCTGTGCGAAAGCTATAATCGCCAGTACGGCGATAGTCATGGCATTGATTACCGCAGTGTGATGCCGACGAATCTGTATGGGCCGGGTGATAACTACCATGCCGAACATTCCCATGTGATTCCCGGCCTGATCCGGCGTTTTCATGAAGCCAAGATCCATCAGCAGCCAACGATTCGTATTTGGGGTAGCGGTAAGCCAAGGCGGGAATTTCTCTATGTTGATGATATGGCGGCGGCCTGCGTCCATGTGATGAACCTCGATCAAGCGACTTACGCCGCCCACACCGAGCCCATGCTCAGCCATATCAACATCGGTTCGGGTGAAGACCTGACCATCCGCGAGTTAGCAGAACAGATTAGCCGCATCATCGGCTACACCGGTCAGATTGAATGCGACCTCAGCAAACCGGACGGCACCCCAAGAAAACTGATGGACAGCCGTCGTTTGCGAGCGCTAGGCTGGCAGCCGAACGTGAGACTCGAAGAGGGTCTGCAGCGCGCTTATGCGGATTTTCTAACCGCAGACAGACAGAACCCGTAAACTGTCATGCCGGCAACGCCCACCGCGACTACCTGCACAAGAACTCAACCGCGATCAGCCAAAACCACGCGATAGTGTATATCGAGAATCGCCATCCTTCAGGGCGGCGAGGATGTCAAGTGCTCAGCCATAAGCTGCAAATGGCCGATGCCCTGATTGCTGCAACGGCGCTCTCTCTGGGCACGACACTGGTTATGCAAGCCTTAATATTTAAGCGATAGCTGTCCGCCCTAGCCGCCTGTTGCAACGCGGGCACGGCTACGGCTATTGTGTTCAACCTGAGCTCAAACGAACGGAGGATCGGGATTGGGCGGCGTGACCGTGCGACGCATGCTAGTGCTGTGCCTTTCCACCCTGAGAAGGGTGGGTATCCCGCGCAAACTGATGACATCTTTTCGCTGGCCTGCCCGTATCTACTATGAAGACACCGACAGCGGTGGTGTTGTGTATTATGCTAATTACCTCAAATTCATGGAGCGTGCCCGAACTGAGTGGCTGCGTCATCTTGGTTATGGGCAGCAGATGTTATGCGACCGGCACAATCGGCTATTTGTGGTAAGGGCGCTGAGCATTGAGTATGATCGCCCGGCGCGATTGGACGACGCCTTACAGGTGACCGTTGATATTGCAGCGGTGCGTCCGGCCAGTTTGCTGTTTGCACAGGAAATATTGACAGAGGCCGGGGTGACTTTGTGTCGTGCTCAAGTTCGGGTAGCCTGTGTCAACAGCACCACGCTGCGTCCGAGCGCCTTACCCGAGTCACTGAAAAGAGAGATCATTGATGGGGACTGAAGCCTCTTTTGCCCAAATGGTGCTCAACGCCAGTTTTGTTGTGCAGCTCATTGTTTTATTGCTTATTGTGGTCTCGATATTATCGTGGGCAGCGATTTTTAAGAAGCGCATGGCATTGCGTCATGCCCGACGCGCCGCTGATGCTTTTGAAGATGAGTTCTGGTCAGGCACGGATCTGAAAGCACTTTACACCCGCCTGCATCATCGTGAGGATGATGCAGGCGGCTTGGAAGCCATGTTCCTGGCGGGTTTTCAAGAATTTCTCCGCCAACGCCAACGCGGGGTCATCGATCCCGAGCAAATTGCCGGCGGTGCCCAGCGCGCCATGCGTGCGGCACTGGCGCGGGAAGCCGAAGAACTGGATGTGCACTTGCCCATGCTCGCCACGGTAGGATCCACCAGCCCCTACATCGGTCTTTTTGGGACGGTTTGGGGCATTATGAATGCCTTTAGAGCCTTGAGTGGTGCTCATACCGCAACGCTGACTCAAGTTGCACCGGGCATTGCCGAGGCCTTGATTACCACTGCATTGGGGTTGATTGCGGCCATTCCGGCAGTCATTGCCTACAACCGTGCCAGCAGCGATGTTGATCGGTTGCTCGCACGTTACGAAATGTTTAGCGATGAGTTTATTAACATTTTGCAACGTCAATCGCAACGCTTGCAGCACCACGCAGAACAAGTGGGCACGGGGGGGAACTCATGAACAGTATCCGTTCCATACGGCGTAAGCCGGTGGCAGAGATCAATATGGTGCCCTACATTGATGTTGTTTTGGTGCTGCTGATGATTTTTATGATGACAGCGCCGCTGATTAACCAAGGTGTGGAAATTGATCTGCCACAAGTTGATACTGAGCCTCTGCCCCCTGAGGATTTGCAAACGCTGGTGCTCGAAGTTGACCGGGACGGTGTATATTATCTTTATGTACTTAGCGAAGAGCGGGTGGCATTGGATGCCACTCAGATCCGCCCGCGTGCTGCTGCCATACTTCGAGCGGCACCCCAGACTTTGGTGGTGGTGCGTGCTGATGCGGCTGTAGACTATGGTCGAGTGATTCACGCTATGGGGTTATTGCAACAAGCGGGTGCCCCCCGCGTGGGTCTGGCGACTCGACCGCCGGAAGACCGTTGACTACGGAGTCGCCCATAGATGCCCAGCGCACGGCGCTATCATTATCAAAACACTGTGGCGATCGGCTTATCGTTGGTTTTGCACGGCGTTTTGGCGGTGGTCGTACTGGGTCTGCTGGATAGCTCATCACGTCCACCGGTTATTGTCGCGGACGCGGCCCCGATTCCCGCTGTGGTCATCGATGAGGCCCATATTGAAGCTGAGTTGCGGCGCATCGCCGCTGTAGAGGCTGAACTCCAGCGCCAGGAAGAGCAGCGCCGTGCCGAAGAACGCCGCCGCGCCGAAGAAGCCGAGCGTCAGCGCCAGGAAGAGCAGCGTCGTGCCGAAGAAGCCGAACTCCAGCGCCAGGAAGAACAGCGTCGTGCCGAGGAACGCCGTGCCGAAGAGGCCGAGCGCCAGCGCCAGGAAGAGCAGCGCCGTGCCGAAGAAGCCGAACGCCAGCGTCAGGAAGAGCAGCGCCGTGCCGAAGAAGCCGAACGCCAGCGTCAGGAAGAACAGCGTCGTGCCGAGGAACGCCGTGCCGAAGAGGCCGAACGTCAGCGCCAGGAAGAACAGCGCCGTGCCGAAGAACGCCGCCGCGCCGAAGAGGCCGAACGTCAGCGCCAGGAAGAGCAGCGCCGTGCCGAAGAACGCCGCCGCGCCGAAGAGGCCGAACGTCAGCGCCAGGAAGA
>SKOM01000093.1 GCA_007120095.1 Candidatus Competibacteraceae bacterium
ACCAGATAATCGGCGGTGTGCAGCACCTCATTGACATTTGATAGCGCCCAGGCCAACACGAGGATGATCACTGCCAGCAGCATGGAGCGTACCCCGGTGTACCAGGCGTCGATCACTTCGCCCAGGCTGAGGATGCGCTGACCCAGTGACAAAGCACCGGCCACCAGTACGGACAACAGCGAGGCCCACATCATCGCCTGATAGGAATCGCCAGCGCCGATGATCTCACGCAGCGGGGCACCGGCCGGGTTGTCCTGAGCACCGGTGATGTAAATGCCACCCAGCGAACCCAGCACCAGCACCAGGATCGGAATCACCGCGTTGCGAGCCCGATGCGGCTTGTCCGACTTGGGTTCGCGTTCCTCATCCTCGGCTTGCGAAACGCCAGTGTTGGCATCCGGCCAGTGGAGCTGACCGGTTTGGCGGGCGCGGCGTTCGGCGGTTAGCATCGGGCCGAAATCGCGGCCCAGCAAGGCGACCATGAACACGAACAGCAGGGCCAGGAATGGATAGTAATTGTAGGC
Source organism: Candidatus Competibacteraceae bacterium (assembly GCA_007120095.1). GTDB lineage: Bacteria > Pseudomonadota > Gammaproteobacteria > Competibacterales > Competibacteraceae > SKOM01. The sequence goes on from SKOM01000093.1 coordinate 525, forward strand.
CAGGGCATTGAGAAAGACCGAGTAGGGCGCTTCGTCGATAGCGCCAATCTGTGCGGTGGCCGAACCGATCAGACCGACCTGGAAACCGATCCAGGTGGTGACCAGGGCGAGGGTCGCGACCGGAGCGGCGGTGGAGTCGACCAGATACGCCAGTTTCTCGCGTGAAACCTTGAGCCGGTCGGTGATCGGACGCATGGTATTGCCGACGATCAGCGTGTTGGCGTAATCGTCGAAGAAGATGCCCAGACCCAGCACGCCGGTGGTGGCCTGGCCGCGACGCGGCGTACTGGCCCAGCCGATCACCGACCGGACGATGCCCGCAGTACCGCCGTTTTTGGAAATAATGCCGACCATGCCGCCAATCATCAGTGAGAACAGGATCACCGACAGGTGGCCGCTGTCGTTGAGCGCTTTCAGGGTATACTCGGTGAAGGTGTCCAGCAAGCCGGACCAGACGGCCGTGGGTACCAGCCCGTACGCCAGCGCCGCGCCCAGCCAGATACCGATAAACAGGGCGGGAATGACTTGGCGCAGCACTAGCGCAAGCACGATGGCGATCACCGCTGGCAGTATGGCGATCCAGCCGGGCAGGGTGCCGGTTTCGGCGCTGGCTGTAGCCTCGCCGACAGTCGCCTGCACCGTGACCGTGCCGCTGGTCGCCAGCACGTCGGCGACGGTGGCGGTGCCGTCTTCTAGGGTTACCGTATAGTGTTGACCGTCAACCGTCAGCAGGATTTCGCTGCCCTGATCAGCGCCGGGCGCACTGATCATCACGTCGAAGGGCACATTCTGCAGCACCACGCGTGGCAGTTCGATCTCCAGCGTATCAGGCTGGGCTGGCACCGCGCTGCTCCAGAGCAGCAGGGCGCTGAGTAGCATGACGCCGATTGTCGCCCAGATTCGGGTTGCCCAGGTCAGGGCCGCTCGGGATCGGGGAGGGACTGAATGGGTGTGCTGCATTGTGCCGGTACTCCTTGTCGAGTATGTTGGGTTGAATGCCAGTTGCTAATATGCATGGCTTTAAAAAGCTTTTAGGCAAATAATACGCCAATGAGTCGATGGCAACGAGGCTGAGGCATAAAGCGGCATTGATACAGGATGATAGATGGCGTGTTATTTGGCGGATCGGGCTTATAATGGGTTTCCTAGGCAGGATGCGCACCAAATGAGTGCATTTAAGCCTAACCAATGCCCCGCAACACCGAAACGGCTCTCTGCCTGAAAACTATCCAGGCTATAATGCTATAGCTATCCGAACCATTGCTTAGATAAAAGGTGATTTTAATGTGTACAGTCTGTGGTTGTCAGTCAGAACATGCCCAACATCCAGGACATTCCGAGCATGGTCAGGAACACGCTCATGATCATCAGCACGATTCTGACGGTGCCTTGAATTTTGCCACTGGCGCAGCGGGTACCTCCGTACCCGGTCAGTCCCAGATGGGAAGCGATATTGGGTTGATTGATGCGCACTACCCCAACCCTCTCCCAAAGGGAGAGGGGGCTTAGGGCAGGGGGCTGAAAGTTGACGTGCCGGATAAGACCTGCCAACTTTCGCTCGTAGAGCGGGAAGTGGTTGTTGAAATAGACGTTAATTAACGCCGGCGGCCTCCAGGGTATAAGGCAGCAGATAGGCGATGAACACTGCGGCGAAAATCGCACTGGTAATGATACCGCTGATGCTGGCACCGAGCGCATGGGGTAAAACAATCACCCCCGGTTCCACCGATTTTTGCGCCACTTTGGCACAGGTCGGGGTGCAACTGACCCCAGCTATGCCGGTGACGGGGTTGTATTGCTTGCCCGTCCAGTAATACAGAACATAGCCGCCAAGAATCCCGCCGATGCCGGAAATGGTCAAGGCCAAGATGCCCAGGATCAGCAGTTTCAGCACCACCGGATCAAGAATGGTGCTGGCCTCGCACAACACACCCAGCAGCAGACCTAAAAAGAAGGTGGCCCCGTAGAGAATCGTAGTCGAGAACAGATCGATGTAATTGGTCATACCGCTTTCGCGAATAATGACGCCTAAGAATAATGACATGATAATCGGTGCCGCTACGGGCAACAGCAGGCTCAGCAGGATACAGGCACCCACGGCGAATACCAGCTTCTCATTGGAAGTGATTTCGCGTTTTTTCTCCACCGGCATTGGTATCGCCCGGATGTGCTTGGGCACCATCAGCTTGATCAGATACGGATAGCCGCCGTAAGTCAGTCCCAGATACAGATAGGCCACCACGGTAATCGGCACGAATAAATGCGGGGCTAATTGCAAGGAAGCAAATAACACCATCGGGCCGTCCGCACCGCCAATAGTGGCCACAGCCGCCGCCTCCCCCGGAGCCAGGCCCATCAGTACCGCCATGGGGAAAATCATCACGGTACCCAGTTCAGCGCATAAGGCAATGAACATGCTCTGAAAGGGTCGCTGCATCACAAAACCGACATCCAGCAGGGTGCCGACTCCCATCAACACCAAACAGGCGATCAAACCATTGCTGAAGGTGAAATTATAAATGGGTTGCAGCCAATTGATCTGGAGAATATGCACTAATGCATTGGGATCATCCGCTAAAGGGGCAATGAACAGGGTACCGGGCAATCCTGTCGACTGATTAGCAGCCTCCAGGCCGGTGACCGGATCATAGGTGTAGAAAAACATCACAGCGGCATTTACCGTCGCCATGCCTAAGCCCATGGGAATCATCAGCAAGGCCTCTAATACGCCCTTGCGTCCCAGATAAAACAGAAACAGCCCCAAGGCGATCAAGAAGACTCGACCGATGGAGGTGACGGGATCGTTAGCAAAACCCTCGATTAAGGTGCTGATCCCCTGAAACAAATCGAGAAAGTTGAGAGTTTCCATAGTGGAATGCTATCCAGCCTTAATCGATGGTCAGCAGAACTTGCCCAACATCCACCGGATCGCCCGGTTTGACGGCAATCGCGGCCACCTTGCCGCTGTGCTTGGCGATCACATGGGTGACCATTTTCATCGCTTCCAGGGATACTAATTTGTCGCCTGCTGCCACGCTATCGCCAACGCCGACATGCAGAGTTTGCACCACACCCGCCAGCGGTGAGACTTCGTCACCGGGTTTGGCCTCAGCGGCAGCGGCACTGGCCGGGGGCGGCGTGTCGCTGGATGCCGGTTTTTCTGCGGTTGCTGCCGCATTCATAATGCCCGGTTCGGGATACAGATTCTGGCCACCTTCAGTGGAGATGTCTTCAACCGTGACCACATAAGCTCGACCTTCAACAGTAATACGAAATTTTTTTTCCATGCTGGCTGCTCTTAATTGGAATGGGAACTCAAAGATGATGGTTTGATCGACGGTACCGCATGCTTAGGAGCGACGCGTAATATGGGAGTGATGATGGGCAGAACGTCCGGCAATCGCCCAACCGTAACTCGGCGGTGCGGATTCGATCCGCACGATACGGTGGGCGCCGCTCATCATCGTCACCGCAGCGGCGATGGCGGCCAAGTGGGCAGCCGGTACCTGATCGTCGAGTGGGGGCAGCGGGGCGGCTTGGGTTTGTGCAGCCGCTGTTTCGGCCTGAGAGGCCCGGCGTGAGAGTGTCCAGACAATCACTCGAATGACGACGGCCACCAGCAGCGAGACCACAATCACAATGGCGTACATGATCATGACATCAATAAAGGCTTGCGAAGTCGTATAAGGCATAGCAATAGGGCTCCGATTGAATGGGTTGAACGCAAAATAATCGGCGTATCGCTGAGCTTACAGCGGAATATCGCCGTGTTTCTTTGCCGGGCGCAGCTCGCGCTTGGTCAGCAGCGGGCGCAGCGCCAGGGCGATGGTAGCGCGGGTTTCCGCCGGTTCAATCACATCGGTGATATAGCCGCGGGCGGCTGACATATAGGGTGAGGCGAACTGTTCGCGGTATTCGGCGGCTAATTCGGTCGCTTTGGCGCGGCGATCTTCAGCCGCTTGCAGTTCTTTGCGATAGAGAATATTCACCGCCCCCTCTGCGCCCATAACGGCAATTTCTGCGGTGGGCCAGGCATAGACCAG
>SKOM01000045.1 GCA_007120095.1 Candidatus Competibacteraceae bacterium
ACCGCCGAGGAAACCGTCGAGCATCTTAACCGCTACGGGGCTAAGGTCGGGCTGCTGAAAGTGCGGCTGTTTCGCCCCTGGGCACCAGCAGCCTTGCTGGCGGCGTTACCCGTCACCACCCGTGCCATTGCCGTGCTGGATCGCTGCAAAGAACCCGGCGCTGACGGCGAACCGCTGTTTAAAGACGTGCTGGTGGCCTTGGCTGAGGACAGCGCCAGCGAGACGCCACGGTTTGCTACCCTACCCACCGTGGTCGGCGGGCGTTATGGCTTGGGGTCGAAAGAATTTAATCCGGCCATGGTGGCGGCGGTGTTCGAGAGTTTGGACAGTCCTCGGCCCAAGCGGCGCTTTACCGTCGGTATTCATGACGATGTGACCCAGTTATCACTGACCTATGATCCCGCCTTCCGCACTGCCGCCGCTCAGGCCGCGTTTGCGGCGGTGTTTTACGGCCTGGGTTCCGATGGTACGGTGTCGGCCAATAAAAACTCGATTAAAATCATCGGTGACGCCACCGACTCCTATGCCCAAGGCTATTTTGTCTACGATTCCAAAAAATCCGGGGCGATGACGGTCTCCCATCTGCGGTTCGGCCCCGAGCCGATCCGCTCGGCCTATTTAATCGGCCACGGCGATGCCCAGTTTATTGCCTGCCATCAGCCGGTGTTTCTGGAAAATCATGATCTGCTGGTGCACGCTGCACCCAAAGCCGTATTTTTGCTCAACAGCCCCTTGCCCCCCGATCAGGTGTGGGACAGCTTGCCCGCGGCCATGCAGCGCCGCATGGTGGACTTGGATATTCAGTTCTATGTGATTGATGCCTATCAGGTCGCCCGCGAGGCCAGGATGGGGCGGCGGATTAATACCGTGATGCAGACCTGCTTTTTCGCCATTTCCGGCATCTTGCCCCAGGAGACGGCCATTGCCGCGATTAAACAGGCCGTGGAAAAAACCTATGGGCATAAGGGACGGCGGATTGCGGAGCTGAATTATCGCGCTATCGACCAGACCCTGGCTTGTTTGCATCCGGTCACCGTGCCTAAGCAGACCATTGCGGTGGCTCCCCCCAGCGCCGTTCCTGCCCAGATCAGCGATTTTGTCAACCGCCTGACCCTGCCGCTGATTGCCGGTAAAGGCGACAGTCTGCCTGTGGGGGTATTCCCCGCCGATGGCACTTGGCCGACGGGTACGGCCCGCTACGAAAAACGTAATCTGGCGCTGCAAATCCCGGTGCTGGAAACCGATTTATGCACTCAATGCGGCAAATGCGTGTTTGTCTGCCCGCATTCGGCGATTCGTGCCAAGGTGTTTCCGGCGGAACATCTCGCCGATGCACCGCCGACCTTTAAACACATGCCACCCAAGGGCAAGAATTACCCGGCGGATTGGCGTATGAGTTATCAGGTCGCGCCCGAGGATTGCACCGGCTGTACTTTATGTGTCGATGCCTGCCCGATTCACGATAAAAGTAATCTGTCCCGCAAGGCGCTGAATATGGCCGATCAGCCGCCGTTGCGGGCGCAGGAAGCCGAGAACTGGGAATTTTTCCTCAGCTTGCCTGACACCGATGACAGCGTGGTACGCCGTAATACTTTGCCCGGTGCCATGCTGTTATCCCCGCTGTTTGAGTTTTCCGGGGCCTGTGTGGGCTGTGGTGAAACCCCGTATATCCGTCTGGCCACTCAACTGTTCGGCGAGCGGATGATGATTGCCAATGCCACCGGCTGTTCGTCGATTTACGGCGGTAATCTGCCCACCACGCCGTACACCACCACGGCCGAGGGGCGGGGGCCAGCCTGGAATAATTCCCTGTTTGAGGACAATGCCGAGTTTGGTCTGGGGATGCGGCTGGCGGTGGATAATCTGGCCGCTGCGGCCCGTACCCAGCTCCAAGCGTTGGCTACCGAGCTGGATGATTCGGCATTAGTTCAGGCATTGCTGCATGCCGAGCAGCGCAGCGAGGCCGAAATCCACGAGCAGCGCCAGCGGGTTGCGCGTCTGAAGGAGCAACTCGTGGCACTGGCAACCCCGGCCGCCCAGCAATTACACGCCGTAGCCGATTATCTGCTGCGGCGCAGTGTGTGGTGTATTGGCGGTGATGGCTGGGCGTATGACATCGGCTTCGGGGGGCTGGATCATGTGCTCAGTTCAGGCGCGGATGTTAATATTCTGGTGCTGGATACCGAGGTGTATTCCAATACCGGCGGCCAGAATTCTAAATCCACCCCCCGTGGAGCCGTGGCCAAATTCGCCGCCAGTGGTCAGCCGAACCGCAAAAAGGATCTAGCGCGGATTGCCATGGATTATGAAACCGTGTTTGTGGCTAAAGTGGCCTATGGCGCCAAGGACACCCATACCCTGAAAGCGTTTCTGGATGCCGAAAGCTATCCAGGGGTCTCGCTGATTATCGCCTACAGCCCGTGCATTGCTCACGGAATGGATTTGTCCCATAACCATCATCAGCAGGATCTGGCGGTGAAGTCCGGTCACTGGTCGTTATTGCGCTATGATCCCCGCCTGCGCGAGCAGGGACGGCATCCTATGTCGGTGGACAGCCCCGCGCCCAGCATTCCGTTTAGTGAATTCGCCCGCAATGAAGCGCGGTTCACCATACTGGAACGCTTGCAACCTGAGGCCGCCCAGCAGTTTATGCGCCAGGCGGGACAAGATGCCCGCTTACGCCATCAAGAATATCTGGAGTTGGCCGAACTCACTCAGCCCCAACCGGATGATAATAAACATGATTGATCTATCGACGACCTATCTCGGTCTGGCGCTGAATAATCCGCTGGTACCGTCTTCATCGCCGCTTAGCCGCAGCCTCGATCCGGTGTTGCATCTGGAAGATGCGGGCGCGGCGGCGATTGTGATGTATTCCTTGTTTGAAGAAGACGTGCGCCAGGAAGAGGCCATGCTGGATCGGTTTCTGCTCCATCCCGAAACCTTCGGCGAATCCAGCGGCCACCTGCCCCAAGGGGTGAGCTACCAGAGCAAGCTGGATCAGTATCTGGAACAGATTCAATTGCTGAAATCACGGTTGTCGATACCGGTGATCGCCAGTCTGAACGGTACTGCGCTGGATGGCTGGGTGGAGCTGGGGCGGGAATTGCAGGCAGCGGGGGCGGATGCTTTGGAGCTGAATGCCTGGTTTATGGCCAGTGACCCGGAACTGCCCGGCGCGGTCTTGGAGCAGCGTTATATGGAGTTGCTGCACGCATTAAAAGCCGTCGTCACTATTCCCGTCGCCATGAAGCTGTCGCCGTTTTTCTCGTCCCTACCGCATTTTGTCCGCCAGGCGGAACAGGCGGGTGCGGCGGGGGTGTCATTGTTTAACCGGTTTTTCCAGCCGGATATTGATCTGGCCACTCTGAGCGTGGTGGATCGCGTGCAGCTATCCACCTCAGCGGATACCCTGTTGACCATGCGCTGGATTGCGGTGTTGCGCGGGCGTACCCGTTTAAGTCTGGCGGCCACCGGCGGGGTGCATACCGGTGAGGATGCTTTGAAAATGCTGCTGGCGGGGGCCGATGTCGTCCACATGGCCAGCGCCTTGCTGCGCGGCGGGCCGCCAGCACTGACTCGGGTATTGACCGAGATGCGCGAGTGGATGGAGACCCGCGAATACGAATCGGTGAGCCAGCTTAAAGGCTCGATGAGTCAGCAGAATTTACCCGATCCCAGTGCCTTTGCCCGTGCGGCCTATGTGAATGCCTTGAATACCTTTGCGCCGCTGGAGGGCGTGCGCTACTGAGCACGCATTATTTGTCCTTGAGGTAATCCCGATCATCGAAGCTGCGCACCCACTCAGGGCGCAGCACCGTCAATAGGGTCATAATCGCGCCGTTCATAAAGCCTTCCGGTAACATGACCAGGGGCAGGACGATGAGATATTCACCGGATACTCGATCCCAAGGATGGGCGCCCAATGTCAGCAGCAGCACGCCGCCGCTGACTACCACGGTGGCGATGACCAGCATCGAAGAAAAATGCGCCGACACTAGCACGTAAACGAAAAAGTGTTTGGGCAGCCAGCGGTAGATCAACCGGTGCAGATGCTCAGCCAGAATCACCGGTACGGTGACGCCCAGTAAACCGTTGACCCCGAACGCCGCCCCGTCATAACTGCCGATAACGGTGAGCAGCGCCAAGGCAAGAAATCCGCCCACCATCGCCAGGCGGTGGCCAAAGATCAGCACCATGGCGGTGATGCCGAGCAAATGAAATTCCAGACCGGCATGAGCGCCGGCTCTGAACCACCACAATCCCGCCAACAGCAGCCCCGCCACACTGAACAGATTATGCAGTCGGTTAGCATGCAGTACCCGCCATGGAGCATGGAGCGCGTCCCATATCACCACACTAAGGAAAATCAATACCGCTAGTCCGGCCAACCAGGCGGGCAGGGCGTCAGCAGGGATGGTCATGGATAAATTCTATCTTGAATTGATCGGCTGGTGGTTTTGCCTATATGATACCTTTGCATGGTTAATAATTGATAATTACTAGTCCCCAGGAGGATGAATCATGAAACGATTGCTGCTCGCTGCTGCTCTGACACTGTCCAT
>SKOM01000234.1 GCA_007120095.1 Candidatus Competibacteraceae bacterium
GTAAAGGGTACCGCCGAACCGGGTGTTTCTAAGCGTTTTAAGGTGTCGCGGTAACGCTGCTGATGCGGGCTACGCTCGATATCGATATCACGTCGAAAAGCGCGTAATGAATTGGCGCGAAACTGGGTGAGAATCGGCCCAGGTTCGATAATGGCGACATGAATGCCGCTACCGCGTAACTCCTGACGCAAGGCATCGCTCAGCGCTTCCAGGGCGAATTTACTGGCACAATACGCGCCTCGAAAAGGCATGACCACCAGACCCAAGACCGAGCTGCATTGGATAATCCGTCCATAGCCCTGAGCGCGCATCACCGGCAATACCCGGCAAGTCAACTCATGCGCACCGAATACATTGGTTTCTAACTGGGCACGCAGCGCCTGACGGCTGATATCTTCAACCGCACCGGTTAGTCCGTAACCGGCATTATTGAACACCGCGTCCAACCGTCCTTGACTGTGTTCCAGCACGGCCTCCACGGCCTGGCCAATCGAAGTCGGATCGTCCATATCCAATTGCACGGCGGTCAGCCCGTCTGCTTGTAAGCGAGCGACATCCTCGGCTTGGCGAGCACTGGCGAATACGCGATGCCCACGCGCTTGCAGGGCATGGGCCGCATGCTCACCGATACCCGACGAACAGCCGGTGATTAAAATGGTTTGGCGCCGCATAACGAGCGCTGTGTTAGTTGAACAACTGAGTCAACTGAATCGTGTCACGGCGATCCGGGCTGGTTGAAATCAGCGCCAGCGGTGCACCCGCTAACTCACTCAGCCGTTGCAAATAGGTGCGAGCGTTTTCTGGTAGATCCTCATAGTGACGCAGACCCGCCGTAGAGTGCTGCCATCCCGGTAAGGTCTCGTACACCGGCTCGCAATCGGCCAAGGCTTCGGCGCCGACCGGATAAGTATCCAGAATCCGGTCGCCACAGCGGTACGCGACGCACAGCTTAAGCTGCTCCAGGCCGTCGAGGACATCCAGCTTGGTGATAGCAAGTCCGCTGACGCTGTTATTTAAAATAGAACGGCGCAGAGCGACCATATCCAGCCAGCCGCAGCGCCGGGGACGACCCGTGGTGGCTCCAAACTCCTGGCCGTGAGCACGCAGATGCTCGCCGGTGGCATCGCTAAGCTCGGTGGGAAACGGCCCACCGCCAACCCGAGTGGTGTAGGCTTTGGTGATGCCGAGAATATAGTCTAGGGCGTGCGGGCCTAAACCCGTGCCACTGGCGGCACCGCTGGCCGTGGTATTCGATGAGGTGACGAAAGGATACGTGCCATGATCAATGTCCAGCATCATGCCTTGCGCCCCTTCAAACAGCAGATTTGCGCCGCGCAGACGCCATTCAGTGAGCTCTTTAGCGACATCGGTCAGCAACGGCAGCAGTCGATCGGCTTCAGCCAAGGTAATGTCGAGGGTTTGCTGAAAATCAATCGGCTGCACCTGGTAATAGTGTTGCAGCAAAAAATTATGATAATCCATCAACTCGCAGAGCTTGTTGGCGAACTGCCCGGTATCATGCAAATCGCCAAAACGCACGGCTCGACGGGCGACTTTGTCTTCGTAGGCCGGGCCGATGCCCCGCCCCGTGGTACCAATGGCCCGATCACCGCGTGCCTGTTCGCGGGCGGCATCAAGGGCGATGTGCGAGGGTAAAATCAACGGGCAGGCAGGGCTGATACCGAGTTGCTCGGATACCGACACGTCATTATGCTGCTCCAGCTCATCGATTTCCTTGAGCAGAGCCGGCATGGAGAGCACCACACCGTTGCCGATCAGGCAGCGCACACCGGGATGCAGAATACCGGAGGGGATCAGGTGCAACACGGTTTTGTGACCATCGAAAACCAGGGTATGACCGGCGTTATGCCCACCTTGAAAACGCACGACGGTTGCAGCCTTTTCCGTTAACAAATCAACGATTTTACCCTTGCCTTCATCTCCCCACTGGGTGCCGATGACAACGATGCTTTTTGCCATGATGGGATATTTATCTCCTGTTGAAATCGAGAGGCACGACCTGCCAAGCCTTATCGCGATAGACCAAGTGCTGTTTACAACCTGCCGGTTGATCACCACCCGGCAATGTCCGCACAACCCGACGGCCGTTACGGCGCAGTTCACGAATACAATGCTCTAATGCGGGGTCGGATTCAGCGGGCGCTAAGATAAGCTCAACATCATGCCTATTCGTGGTTTGTGGCCGACCCAGTAGCAGCAATTTTTTAAGATCGGCGCTAAACCCCGTTGCCGGTCGTGCCCGACCAAACACTTGACCAATATAATCATAGCGCCCCCCACGGGCCATTTCTTGACCTTGGCCGAGCATATACGCGGCGAAGACCAGACCCGTATGATAACGATAGCCGCGCAGTTCGGCCAAATCAATGTGTACCGGCAAGGTGGGCCACTGCCGCTGTAAAGCGATGACGACGTGCTCCAGGGTATCCAGGGCCTGATGCACCTCATCAGGTGCTGCTGACAAAATCTGTCGGGCGCACTCCAATACATCAGGCCCACCGTTAAGATCAGCCAGCGCCAACAGCATCTGCTGCAGCGGCGCGGGCAGGGTCAGTTGCTCAAGCCGCTCGCACAGTTCGGGCAGTGCCTTGTGCTGTAGAATAGCAAATAGCTCGGCTTCATGCCGAGCGCTGAGATCAGACTGCCCCACCAAGCTGCGGAAAATGGCGACATGCCCCAGATCGAGATGGATGTCGGACAAAGCTGCCTGCTCCAGGGAAGTTAACAGCAACGACAGAATTTCCAGATCACTGGCCAGACCGGCATGACCATAGAGCTCAGCGCCAAACTGGATTGGTGCGCGCGAACCGCCAAAGCCGTCACCGCGGGTGTGCAGCACCGTTCCCATATAACACAGGCGGGTGGGATGATCCTGTGACTGCTGCGCATCGATACGAGCAACCTGTGGGGTCATATCAGCACGCACTCCGAGGGTTCGGCCGTTGAGCTGATCAATCAGTTTAAACGTCTGTAAATCCAGCTCTGAGCCCGTGCCGATCAGCAAGGAATCCAAATATTCAACAAACGGAGGTGAAACCAGTTCATAGCCCCAGCTGTGGTACAAATCCAGCAGGGTGCGACGTAATTGCTCCAGTTGCCAGGCGGTCGGTGGCAATACCTCATCAATGCCTTCCGGCAACAGCCAGTGCTTTTCAGGGTACATGGGATGGCGGATTGTGACTCAAAGGATTTAGCGCACCCAATATAGCACAGCCAGCCCGATTGACATGCTGATCAGGCCAATAATACGCAAAGTTCGATTATCGAGGCGGACGACTTCAAGCAGGGTACGCTTGAGCCGATCGGGACTGACAAAAGGCATGATGCCTTCCAGTATCAGCAACAGCGCAATGGCTGCAATCAAATCACTCCACATGATCATCGTCCAGCACAACAGCGGATGGGCAGTGTAAAACCACCCATCCGCCGCAGAGGTTGAAGACTACTGGGCCGCCGCTGTCGACTCAGCAGGCGCTGCAGTTTCCAAGGGTTCAGCCGTCACCGCAGTGGACGGTCGGCCGGTACCCTCTGGTCCAGTGAAGTAGCGGAAGAATTCTGAAGTCGGCTGCAGCACCAGAATGTCATCGTAGCTGGCGAAGCTGGTGCGGTAAGCGTTCAGAGCACGATACAGGGTGAAGAAGTCTGGATCCTTACCGAAGGCGGCAGCATAGATTTCAGCCGAGCGGGCATCGCCTTCACCGCGCATGGTTTCACCGTCACGAAACGCCTCGGCCAACAATATGGTCCGTTGGCGATCAGCATCAGCACGAATCCGTTCGCCTTCCTCACGGCCACGCGCTCTAAAATCACGAGCCACTCGCTCACGCTCAGCACGCATCCGCGCGAATACGGATTCACTGACCTCATCGGGCAGGTCAATACGGCGTATCCGTACATCCAGCACCTCAATCCCGAATCGCAGCGCTTCTTCACGTGCCGATAGGGTCAGGATCTGCATGACCTGGGTGCGGTCGCCAGAGACGACATCGAACACTTCGCGACGGCTGAATTCACTGCGCATATTGTTCTTAACCACTTGATCAAGACGTTGGTTAGCGCGAAATACACTACCCGCAACCGCCGTATAGAAGGTGGCTGCATCGTTGATACGCCATTTCACGAAGGAATCCACCAGGAGGTTTTTCTTCTCGGCGGTCAGAAACCGCTCAGGCTCAGTGTCCAGAGTTTGTATGCGCGCGTCAAACTTGGTGACGGTGTTGACGAACGGCAACTTGAAGTGCAGACCCGGCTCATAATCCGCTTGGACAATTTCACCAAAGCGGAAGCGAATCGCAGTCTGATCTTCGCGAACGATGAACATTGAGTTAGCAATGGTCAGTACCGCCAGACCCAGCACAATGAGCAGGATAATGGCTTTATTTTGCATTAGCGCACCTCCCGGCTGCGGCTAAGATCACGGAAGCGGGAAATCGGCTCAACATCTGAGCCACTGACCGACCCATCCAGAGGAGAATCACGTAGCTGTTGGCCGCCCGCTACCGCAGGAGAACGATTAACCAGGCGATCCAGTGGCAGGTA
>SKOM01000248.1 GCA_007120095.1 Candidatus Competibacteraceae bacterium
CCGTCACCGGTTTGCGGGCCGAGTTTAGCGCGTTTGATTTCCTGAGCGTCGCTTAACATCCGTTGAATATGCTGATCCAGCGTCGTCTTGGCTTCGGGATCAATCACCGGTCCCACATCAGTGGCAATCGATGCCGGATCGCCGATGGTCAGTTCCTCCATGGCCCCGGCAATCATCGCTAAGGTTTTATCGGCGATGTCTTCTTGCAGACATAACACCCGCAGCGCCGAACAGCGCTGACCGGCGCTTTGGAAGGCCGAGACTAGCACATCGCGGGTGACTTGTTCCGGCAAGGCGGTGGAATCGACAATCATGGCGTTCTGGCCGCCGGTTTCGGCAATCAGCGGTGGCAGCACGCCATCACGTTCCGCCAGGGTGCGATTAATCAGCCGCGCCACCTCGGTAGAGCCGGTGAAACACACGCCACTGACGCGGGGATCCTGAACCAGGGTGCCACCGACCCGGGAACCCTCACCGGGGAGTAAATGCAGCACTTCGGGCGGCACACCCGCTTGATGGAGCAAGCGCACCGCCTCGGCGGCAATCAACGGCGTTTGCTCGGCCGGTTTGGCCAGTACCGCATTACCGGCCACCAGCGCCGCCACCACTTGGCCGGTAAAAATCGCCAGGGGGAAGTTCCAGGGACTGATGCAGGTGAACACGCCGCCACCGCGCAGATCCACCTCCACCGCGCCGTGATGAGCCACCCGCAACGGCATGGGTTGCGCCATGTCTTCCCGCGCCCGCAGCGCATAATAGCGGCAGAAATCGACGGCCTCGCGCACTTCGGCCACCCCATCGGGCAACGATTTACCGGCCTCGGCGGTACACAAGGCCATCAGCCGGGGCATTTCTGCTTCCATGAGATCCGCCATGCGTTCCAAACAAGCGGCGCGTTCGGCAACGGGCGTTGCGGCCCAGTCGGCGGCGGCGGTGCTTGCGGCCACCAGCGCCGCCTCAATATCCTCGGCACTGGCCTCGGCGCTGTGGCCGATCACTTGCGAGTGGCGCTGCGGAGAGACCACGGCGGCTGCATTCTGGCCAAGGCGTTGCTGGCCATTAACAATCGGCCCGGCGGTCCACTCACCCAGTCCGGCCTGGCTGATACACTGGTTCAGTGCCGCCAGCACCGTTCGATCGGTCAGATCCAACCCTTTGGCATTCGGCCGTTGTGGGCCATAAATCGCTGCGGGTAGCGGTATTTTCGGGTGAGCAAACGTACTATAGGCACGCACTGTGGCTATAGGATCGGCGATGATGTCGTCCACCGGCAGGTTTTCGTCTTGAATCCGGTTCACAAACGAGCTATTGGCGCCATTTTCCAATAACCGCCGCACCAGATAGGCCAACAGATCCTCATGCTGACCGACCGGGGCATAGATCCGGCAACCGATGCCGTGGCAATCCTGCTCAATGACCTGGGCGAACAGTTCCTCGCCCATGCCGTGCAGGCGCTGAAATTCGAAATCCCGGTTCTCGCCCGCAAACTCCAATACCGCAGCAATGGTATGGGCGTTATGGGTGGCCAGTTGCGGATAAAACACATCGGTATGGGCAAACAGCTTGCGGGCGCAGGCCAAATAGGACACATCGGTGTTAGCCTTGCGGGTGAACACGGGATAATCGACCAAGCCCTGTTCTTGAGCGCGTTTGATTTCCATATCCCAATACGCGCCTTTCACCAACCGCACCATAAACCGGCGGCCATCACGACGGCCAATCTCAGCCAACCAATCCAAGACCATAGGCGCACGTTTTAAATACGTCTGCACCACAAACCCCAGCCCCTGCCAATCTTTGAGTTCGGGATCAGCCGACAAACGCTCCAGCACATCCAGGGAAATATCCAGCCGATCGGCTTCTTCGGCATCGATATTAAAACCGATGTCGTAACGCGCAGCGTCTTTACACAGGGCTTTGACTCGGGGTAGGAGTTCTTCAATCACCCGCGTGGCATTGGCGACTTCATAGCGCGGGTGCAGAGCGGATAATTTAATCGAGACCCCAGGCGATTGAATCGGTCCTTGCCCCGCTGCCTGCTGGCCAATCAGGGCGATAGCCGCACGATAGTTCTGGAAATAACGCTTGGCATCGGCCATGGTACGGGCCGCTTCGCCGAGCATATCGTAGGAATAGGTATAGCCCTTGTCTTGCCAGCTACGGGCGCGGTTGAGAGCGGCTTCGATGGTACGGCCCATCACAAATTGCCGCCCCATGATTTTCATGGCTTGATTGACCGATTCACGCACCACCGGCTCACCAAGACGGGCGGTTAACCGCCGCATCGCCGCCCCTGGGGTACTGCCCTGATAGCCGTGCATGCGCACGACTTTGCCGGTCAACATCAGCGCCCAGGTCGACGCATTAACAAACCAAGAATTGCTCTGGCCCAGATGCTGTTGCCAATCCGCACCGGAGAGTTTATCGCGAATCAAACGCTCACGGGTTTGATCATCAGGCACGCGCAACAACGCTTCGGCAATACACATCAACAGCACCCCTTCCTGGGTGGACAGGCCGTATTGGTGCAAAAACGCCTCGATACCGCCTTGATTGCGGGTTTGCGCCCGCACGGTCTCAACCAATTGTCGAGCGTAAGCGTCAATCCGCCGCAGGCTATCCGTGCTGAGTTCAAGCTGGGCTAATAGAGCCGGCATACAGTCACTTTCTGCAGCGCGGTAATGGGCATCGATGGCGGTGCGCGGTGGCTGAACGTTGGCCGTGGATGGCGGGTTAAATGCGGTATTGGTGCTCATGAAAAGCCTCCATGATCGAGGGTACTAGTGGTTTTGGACACTAAATTATCGCTATTTTCGTAAGCATAGGGTATGCTGAATCCGCTGTGTTTGCACGGTCACTCGTGTTTGGTAACGTAATGCAGTGCTGGTCACCGCTGCGCTCCATCGTTTCGCTTGCCGGTTTCCTTGCATACCAGTCTGGCATGGCTTGCCCAGTTCGTCATTTTTTCAAAGTAATGTGGAGTGTCATCGAATGTCTGATCAGCAGACCGGTACGGTAAAGTGGTTTAACGAAAGTAAAGGCTATGGTTTCATAAGCCGGGAAAGTGGTCCGGACGTGTTCGTGCATTTCCGTGCCATTAAGGGTAGCGGATTTCGTACGCTGACCGAAGGCCAGAAGGTCAGCTTTCGCGTCGTTCAAGGCCAAAAAGGATTGCAGGCCGAAGATGTCAGCGCTTTATAACCCTCATTAATTATCCTAATTATTTTTGTGCCGGCGGGCGGCTATGGCCGCCCGCCGCGTTTTTCAGCTTGGAGGTTTTTGCATGCTGGCAATAAGTATTCGCGGGCTGCCGCGTTCAATGAATGAATCCACCCTTAATGAACTTTTTTCCCAACATGGGAAAGTCCACCGCTTGAAGCTATCTATCGACCTGTTCAGCGGTGAGTGCCGCGGCTTTGCCGAGGTTCACATGGAAGGCCACGAAGCCCGCGCTGCGATTGCGGCGCTCGATGGCAGTGTTCAAGAAGGCAGTATGCTACGCGTCGGCTTGCAGCGCGATCTGAAACGTCGGCGGCGGCATTAAATTTTCCTCTCCGACTTTCTCTGATATTTTAGCGTTGTTAGTTTGTTGACGATCTGATCGCTTCGTTGTCGCACCCAATGCCGTGAATGTTCCGCAAGCCGGATTCAGAAGCTGTTATAAAAACAGCCCGGATCGGAGAATCAGCCTTGCTCACGTACCGCCCCCCATCAATCACCCAGCGTCGGTTCATCGCCGCTAAGCAGGGGCGAAAATTTTTCGCCCCTGAAAAATCGTTCGCCCTACGGTTGCCATCCTGTTGGTCTTGTCGGGTCGTTTTTAATCCGTCGGGCGATGACAGATCAGAGTGTTCAAACAGGTTGTTGGCCAAGTCTGCTTAGGGAGATAGAGTTCACAGGGCGCTGTAGGGCCGCATCCAAAGCCAGCGATTGTTCGTAACTGTTGGCAGTTTGTTGCCCTATACTCAACCGGCACTCACCGGGCTACGGAGCATTGATTCATGAAGCACAGTAAACTCATCGTCTTCAGCTTGATCGTGTTGTTGATCCTGGGGTTTTTCGCCTTTGATCTCGGTCAGTACTTAAATCTGGAGTTTTTCAAGTCGCAACAGGCGGCGATTGACGCCTATTATCAGGCCAATCCCGGCATGACCGTACTGATCTATGCGCTGATCTACATTGTCGTCACCGCGCTGTCACTGCCGGGGGCAGCGATTATGACCCTGATCGGCGGGGCGATATTTGGTCTGCTCTGGGGGACGGTGATTGTCTCCTTTGCCTCAACTATCGGAGCCAGCCTGGCGTTCTTGGTCGCCCGGTTTTTGCTGCATGATACGGTGCAACGCCGCTTTGGACGCAAACTGGAAACCCTGAATCGCGGGATCGAACGCGAAGGGGGGTTTTACTTATTCACCCTGCGCCTGGTCCCCGCGTTCCCGTTTTTTATGATTAATGTGGCCATGGCGCTGACACCGATCAAGTTACTGACTTTTTTCTGGGTCAGCCAACTGGGTATGCTGCCCGGCACCGCCGTCTATGTGAATGCCGGTACCCA
>SKOM01000095.1 GCA_007120095.1 Candidatus Competibacteraceae bacterium
AGACAGCGGGCCTTAGAAGCCATTCTGACCACCAGGCACTACCCATTCTATTCCGGATTCGGACAACCCGACCCCGAGCACGATGGCCACTGGATACCAGAGGCCAGTGTACTGATACTGGGCATTTCGCTGGAACAAGCGATCAAACTTGCTCAACGCTTCGGCCAGTGGGGACTGGTTCACGGGCAACACGGCAGTATAGCCGAACTGGCCGTATTGCACCGGCCGTTACTCGAAGACCACCGCTATGAGTGCGAACATGTCAACCCTGATCATGCGCAATCAAAGGCTGCAAACGCCGGGCCAGTTCCACCAATATCGCCGCCGTGGCCCCCCAGATAAAATAATCCTGGTACGGCAACACATAGTAGTGACGACACACCCCGTCAAGCTCACGGCTGCACAGATGATGATTAGCCGAGTCAAGTACGAAGGCCAGCGGCACTTCAAACACCTCGGCCACTTCATAGGGATCCGGATTCAGACAAGGCGGTTGTGCCATATAGCCCAAAACCGGTGTGATCAAAAAGCCAGTGATGGTTTGATAGCATGGTAAGCGACCAACAATCTCCACCGCACGGCGCTCTAAGCCAATTTCCTCCTGGGCTTCGCGTAGCGCCGTCTCAACCGGTCCTGCGTCATGAGTTTCACAGCGCCCCCCTGGAAAGCTGACCTGACCAGGATGGTGCAGCAGATGATCGGTGCGCCGAGTAAGTAACAGAGTCATTCCCGAAGGACGTTCGATCAGACCCACCAAGACGGCTGCCGGACATAACGGTCCGGGATCAGGCGGCAAGCCAGCGACCGTGTGATCGCCGATCAGTGTATTATCGAATGCGTTATTCCCAAACAGAACTAATAGCCGCTGGTACCATCGTATTTGCTTGACCACCGCCGGACACACTACATGGTGTACGTAGTACGTAAGGATTTTTGCATGGTCGCGAGGGCGTTTTCGATCTTATTTCGCACCACTTCGCTCTGCGGTCCGCTAAAGTGTATACCAATCCCTGCAGGCCGCCCCGATCCGGATCTTGGGGAGATCCAGGCCACACGCCCCGTCACCGGATAGCGTTGCGGCTCCTCCAACAACGTCAATAACACGAAAACCTCGTCACCAATGTCATAGCTACGTTCCGTAGGAATAAACAAACCACCTTCCGACAAAAACGGCATATAGGACGCATAGAGCGTGTCACGATCACGAATCGCATGGGTAATCATGCCAGTCTTGGGCATCACGGTATTCATCTTTTGAATAGCAACTATTGTATTCTCGGAGATCAGTTTGGCCGAGCAGTTCCGCGAATTGAACTGAACGCAGCGAATGCTCAACGTCAACCATTATCGCACTTTATTGCCGAATCGCTATACCATTGTCCAAACTTATGAACACAAGCTCCCGTCCTAATCTCGCCATACTGGTGGCTATCACGGCCGTGGGCCCCATGGCGTTGAATATTTACATCCCCTCGATGCCAGGCATCCAGCAATTGTTTGCGACAGATTATGCTACCGTACAACTGACACTCACATTGTATTTAGCAGCCACCGCTATCGCTCAGCTTTTTGTCGGCCCCTTGTCCGACCGCTTTGGCCGTCGTCCTGTCGTGCTAACCGGTATGGTGCTGTTTACCCTGGCCAGTATCGCCGCGCTGGCGGCCACTTCGATCAACCAACTGATCCTCGCTCGGATGCTACAAGCCATCGGTGCCTGCACCGGTATCGCCCTGAGTCGTGCCATGGTGCGTGATATGTACGCTCAGGACGCCGCAGCCAGCCAGATGGCTTATATCATGATGGCCATGGTGGTCGCCCCCATGCTGGCACCCGCTTTAGGAGGCTACCTGGACGTACTGTTTGGCTGGCGCGCCAGCTTCATGGTACTCACCGCTGTGGGTTTATTGGTTATATTCTGGGCCTGGTATGCGCTGCACGAAACCCATTTCCAACTGCGTCCTTTCCCCGGCCCGGCTGGACTGATCGGTAATTATGTACGCTTGCTCCACGTACCGCTGTTTGTCAGCTATGCGGCTACCCTGGCATTTAGTTCGGGTATGTTTTTCGCCTTCCTCGCCGGCGCACCCTACATTATGATTAATCTCATGGAACGCTCACCTGGTGAATACGGCGTGTTGTTTATCGTGATTTCTCTAGGCTATATGAGCGGCAATTTTCTTTCTGGACGTTTATCACAACGGCTGGGGGTCGAACGCATGATTACCCTCGGCTGTGGTATCGGCGTGAGCGGTGCGGTGCTGTTATTTAGCCTCTCCGGCGTCATGCAGCCCGTGGCGCTGTTTGGCCCCATGGTGATGATTACTTTTTCCAATGGCTTGACCATGCCCAATGCTACCGCCGCTGCGGTAGGTGCCAAACCCGGCATGTTCGGCACCGCCTCCGGTCTGGTCGGGTTCATTCAACTGGCGGTCGGCGCCTTAACCACTATTGCGGTTGGCCTGCTGCAGGAGCATTTTGCTGGAGCAATGAGTGCCGTTATACTGTGCTCAGGACTGATTGCGCTGAGCAGTTTCCTCATCGGACGACGTTTACAGCAACACAGCACCATCGGGTTGCATTAGCCGGTCTGCATTTAATCCGGCTGCAATCGCAGGCGGTAGCGCACCACACCGGGTAACAATGGCGTTGGTTCGCCCTGCACCCACGCCTGATGACCCATCCGGTAATAAGGAGACAGTGGGTGGCCACTTTGACCGCCCGGCATGTGGAACAGACCGTGTTCCTCACGACCGGGTGCGACGACCAGCCGCTGTGAAGCACCACGGTGCGGTGATTGCACCCGAGGGACATGAACACCACCCGGCAGCGCTTGCTGCGGCATATCCAGCCACCGGCTGAGCCACGGCAGCACCAGGCTCAGCGGATGCTGCATCTGCAACACATTGACCTCCCCCCAAGTCGCCGCAGCGATACCCTCGACGTCCAAAGGTGCGATGACGGCATCTACCGCATCCAGCAATAATTCCCGCCAGTCGGTGAATTCCGCCGACAGCCAATGCTCAGGTTGTTCCTGCAGCAGGGTCCACAACGGCCCTTCACGCTGGCGGATAGGTGCGTAGTTGAAGTGCTCATCGGATTCACGCAACCATTCATTCAGCGGTGCAAACACCCGGGCAGCCACCTCAAGGCGAAATTGTTGCAGTAACCGGTAATCCACAGCATCGACCCGCGCTTGAGGAACGGGTGCGGCTGCAATGATCTGACGCAACGCAGCACGCTGCGGATGAACGGCTACAGCCTCAGCATCCAGCAGCGCCAATAGCTCCTCCCGCCATGGAATTAATAACTTAGAGCGATCTTCCAGTTGCAGCGCCAGCAACGCGGCCTCGTCGGCCTGATCTAATTGGCGTAAAGCGTCACGAATCTGGTAAGCGCGAGCGCCCAGAGCATAGCCACCATCACCGACCCGGGCCAAATCGTCACCGCCTATCTGACGAGCATTAGCCGACCACAGCCGTTGTTCTTGGGGATTGACCACCTGAGGGTACTTCGCCGGATCCAGCCAGCCCTGCCAACAGCGGTCAGCGTCCTGCCAGGCCAGTGGCAAACGGGCGTCACAACCGGCACGATCAGGAATCCATCCAGCAATCGTCCACGCAATTTGCCCGCTGTGGTCGGCCAATAGCATATTCTGTCCAGGAATGCCCATGCGCCTGGCTAACGCTAAGCCTGCGGAGACACTGGTGGCTCGCTCTAAGCCCATCAGGTTCAGATTCACCGTTTCTGGATAATAGGCCGTCCAGCGCAACACCCGCAAGCGCTGTTCATGGTCGGTATCAATTACTGTCCCCCATTGGGTTTCGTAAATGTCCAGCCATTCAGGCTCAGCCCCGGCAACCTCCAGACGTTCGCGATAATGGGTGAACGCCGCCGCGCCATTTGTGGTTTGGTAGTGATGGTCATCTACACGATCCAGGGTAATCCAATCGATCCAGTCACCATGACTGTTGGTAAAGCCCCAGGCTAACTGCCCGTTGCTGCCGACCACCACCGCCGGAGCACCGGGCAGGGTGACACCGACCACCTGGCGCGGTTCGGCACCGTAATGCAATACCGCACGGTACCATGTGTTAGGCACCGGTAACTCCAGGTGCATATCGTTAGCCAGCAATGCCGCGCCATGCGCGGTTAAATCACCGCCAACCACCCAGGCATTGCTGCCCTGATCAGGCTGTTCAGGATAGGCGACAGCAGTCATCCGGGAATTGATGTGACGCAGATTGAACTGCCGGGCATCCGGAACCGCTGCCAACTGCAGCAGTTTACCGTCCAAAGGAGCATCCCAGCGGGTACCGATCGGATCAAGGAACTCAGCCACTTCAGGGGGCAAATGCGCCCACAACAGCCCGCGCATGGTTTTCACTTCAATTTGCCGTGCTTGCAGTTGCACAGTCATGGTGTACATCGTCAGCAGAGTATCCGCCGCTTGCCAGGGTACGGGGGATTGGCGCAGCAACAGGTATTCAAAGGGCGGCTGCGCCAATGCTGCCAGCCCGGCGTTCACCCCCTCGGTATAGGCATGAAGTTGCTG
>SKOM01000061.1 GCA_007120095.1 Candidatus Competibacteraceae bacterium
CAGCGCCGTGCCGAAGAACGCCGCCGCGCCGAAGAGGCCGAACGTCAGCGCCAGGAAGAGCAGCGCCGTGCCGAAGAACGCCGCCGCGCCGAAGAGGCCGAACGTCAGCGCCAGGAAGAACAGCGCCGTGCCGAAGAAGCCGAACGTCAGCGTCGCGAGGCTGAAGAACGGGAGCACGCCCAACAAGCACTGGCCGAACGTCTGCGCCAATCGGCTCGCGAGCGCCTGTTAAACGACTACAGCCAGCGTTTGCAGTCACTGGTGGAACGCAACTGGTTGTTGCCGCCAGGCAGCCGCGGTGGTTTGTCCAGTGAATTACTGATTCAGTTGGATGCAACGGGTCAGGTGACCGCCGTACAGATTGCGCGTTCCAGTGGTGATAGCGCGTTTGATCGCTCAGCCGTGGCCGCTGTGCAACGGACTTCGCCGCTGCCATTACCGGATGATGCCGCGCTGCGTGCGGAAATTGTACGCACCGGATTCCGCTTTGTTTTTGACCCGGAGGGGTAAAGTGTCGATGTCGAAAATCCGCCTTTACATGATGGCGCTCATGGTGGGCTGGCTGATCAGCCCGGTGGCCATGGCCCAGTTAACCATTGAAATTACCCGCGGTGTGGATGCCGCCCAACCGATTGCCGTGGTGCCTTTCGCAGGAAGTGAATTGTTGGCTGATGAAGAAGACATCGCGGCAATCATCCGCACGAATCTGCGCTTATCGGGCCAGTTTCGGCCGTTGGCACCCAGTGCGCTGCCCGCTCAGCCGACCCGTCTAGAGCAAGTGGACTATGGACGCTGGCGGGCGGTACGGGCGGATTATCTCGTTGTCGGGCAGATCAGCCCGCAGGGCGATCGCTATGCAGTGCGTTTTCAACTCGCTGATGTATTGCGCACCGAACCGCTGCTGGGGATGAGTTTTACGGTGCATCGTCAGGATTTTCGGCGTCTGGCGCATCAAATCAGCGACCGGATCTACCAGGAATTGACCGGCGAGCGTGGCGCTTTCAGCACCCGGATTGCGTACGTTGCCAGTGAACGCCGCGATTCCGGCGTTACGTATACCCTATCGGTTGCTGACGCTGACGGTCATGCGCCTCGGGTTATCTTACGCTCGGCCCAACCGCTGATGTCACCAAGCTGGTCGCCGGATGGTGCTCGCCTGGCCTACGTGTCTTTTGAGCAGGGTCGGGCGCAGATTATCGTCCAGGAAGTTTACACGGGAGAACGTCGGGTGGTGTCCAGCGAGCCGGGAATTAATGGGGCCCCCGCATGGTCGCCGGACGGGCGCCGCCTGGCCTTGACATTGTCGCGGGACGGCAATCCCGAAATTTATATTTTAGAGTTGGCCAGCGGACGTTTGCAGCGCTTGACGAACAACTCGGCGATTGATACCGAACCGACATGGTCGCCGGATGGGCAGCACATTGTGTTCACCTCCGATCGTGGTGGCAGCCCCCAGCTTTATCGGATAGCGGTGCAAGGGGGGCGTGCACAACGCTTGACTTTTGAGGGCAGCTATAATGCCGCAGCGGCCTATTCCCCGGATGGCGAGCGCCTGGTGTTGGTGCATCGGCGCGGCAGTGGCTTCACCATTGCGACGCTGGATCTGGCAACCGGACAATTGCGCGTGTTGACGGAAGGTTCACTGGATAAATCCCCAAGTTTCGCGCCCAATGGGCGTATGATTATTCATTCGAGTGTCCAGGGTCAGCGGGAGGTGCTGGCAACGGTTGCGGTCGATGGTCGGGTACGGCAGCGTTTAGCGTTGCGGGATGGCCAGGTACGTGAACCGGCATGGTCACCGTTTAACGATTAATTTTCCAGTAGTGTGCAGCAGTGTGGAGTGACAGTATGAAGCGATTGATCATGTTTATGTTCCTTGTGGTGGCTCTGGTTTTGGTGGGCTGTGCATCGCCGAGTAACGGTGTCGGCAATGGGGCCGTGAGCGATTCCCCAGGACAGCAGGGCGGTATGTTTGCGACTCGGGATATTTCCGATACTTACGCCTATCCATCCGGGAGCCGGCCGGGGGAGGATCAAGTTGCCGCAGGTCAGCCGGGGTCAGCAGGCGTTAACCAAAATATTGTGTATTTCGATTTTGATAGTGCCACCGTGCGCGCTGATTCACGTCCAGTGGTTGAGGCGCAGGCGCGCTTTTTGACTCGCAACCCTAATGCTTCGGTGATTTTAGAGGGTCATACTGACGAGCGGGGGACCCGTGAATACAATATCGGCTTAGGTGATCGGCGAGCCAATTCAGTCCGTCAGTTATTGATTGCCTCCGGTGTATCCCCTCGTCAGTTACAAACCGTGAGTTATGGCGAAGAGCGCCCTGCAGCGCTCGGGCGCGACGAGACCAGTTATGCCCGCAATCGGCGGGTTGAATTCAGCTACTAAGGTGGGTTCATGGTGACTCGACTACGACCGACGGCCTGCGTACTGCTGGGGTTGCTGCTGCTGATATCGCGCCCTGGTGTGGCGCAGGATACTACCTTGTTACTCCATGAGTTGTTACAGCGTATGGAAGTGCTGGAGCGCGAGCTGCGAGAATTGCGTGGTGATATCGAGCTGTTACAACATCAGCGTCAAACCGGCACGGGGGCAGCGCCATCGGTTCTTGCCCGTCTTGAGGCTCTGGAGCAGCATTTAGGTTTCAGCACGGACGATACGGATCGGCAAGTTCCGGAATCATTGGCGAGAGAATCCGAGCCAACCTTGGCAGACACCTTGCTGGCACCGTTACCGGATCGGGTGACAAGCGAGCCACTGGCCGCGCCACCCGCAGGTGCACATCAGGCGTTCGACCAGGCACGCACGGCCCTGCGCGATGGTCGTTACGCTGTCGCTATCGAGGCATTCCAGCGCTATATTAATGTTTATCCAGAGAATAGCTTGACACCGGCTGCGACCTATTGGCTGGGTGAGGCCCACTATGCCCAGCGTGATTTCACCCAGGCCGAACGGACATTGATTCAATTTGGCTCGCGCTATCCTGACCATGAACACATCCCGGATGCCTTACTCCGATTAGGCATGCTGTATATCGAGCGTGATGATGTGGGGCGGGCGCGCCAGGTCTTGCAGCGCCTGCTGGCGGATTACCCGAATAGTGCAGCGGCTACCTCAGGTGAGCGGCAACTGCGGCAACTGCCTTGAGCCGGTTCCGAATCTGTATGCGCCTAATGGCTACAAGTGCAAACAATAGAGGGCAAGCGCGACAACACCAGCGATTTAACGGCGTTCAACTGGCTCAACGGGAGCACCTGCGGCGATCCAGGCACTGAAGCCACCCCCGATATGGGCTACCGGTTGCAAACCCATAGCCTGCACGGTTTGCGTAGCCAAAGCTGAGCGCCAGCCCTTATTGCAATAAAACAAAAACCGCTTACCCGGTGTAAAGATGGGACGATAATAAGGGCTGTCGGGGTCAATCCAGAATTCCAACATACCACGCGGAGCATGGACAGCACCGGGGATTTTACCTTCGCGCCATAATTCGCGGATGTCGCGAACATCGACAAATACCGTATCGGGATCTTCAAGTAGGCCACGTGCCTGTTCGACGCTGAACGTCTCGATCTGAGATTCAGCCTGTTCAATTTGTGCCAGATACCCTGCCATTATAATTCAGCCCTCTGAAGTGGTTGCTAGCTACATTGAGCGACAGCATACCAAATGGCTTTAGGAAAACGGCACACGCCCTACCGTGTCGTTGGTTTATACTGACCAGATAGACTAGATTTTTGGAGGCATTCATTATGCGTGAATGGGCTTTGCAAGACGCCAAAGCGCGTCTGAGTGAATTGGTACGACTGGCAATGGCGCACGAGCCGCAGGAGATCACCCTGCGCGGTGAACCGGCAGTGGTGGTGGTATCGCGGGAGGAGTACGACCGCATGACACAGCGGGGCGAATCGCTGGTGGAGTTCATGCGCCGCTCGCCGCTGTATGGTGCTGACGATGTAGAATTTCCGCATGATACCAGCTTGACGCGCGAGATTGAGTTGTGAAGTATCTCATTGACACCAATGCCCTGTCGGAATTGAAGAAGCGCCAGCCACATCCTGCCGTAGTGCAATGGTTTGCAGATCGGTCGGCGGAGGCGCTCTGCCTTTCGGTTCTGACTTTGGGCGAGTTATGCAAAGGCATCGAGGCCATGACGCCAGGGGCGCGTAAAACCCGCTTTCTTTACTGGCTCGAAAACGATATTCCAACCTACTTTGGCGGACGCATCCTGCCTGTAGATCGGCGCATTGCCAAGCGTTGGGGGCATCTCTGCGCAACGGCAGGTCGGCCACTGCCGATAATTGACAGCCTACTCGCGGCCACCGCGCTGGAGCATGGTCTAACGCTGGTGACGCGCAATCTGAGCGATTTCGATCTGCCTGATCTTCGTGTGATTAATCCTTGGCAGAAGGATTGACTATGATGAATGCTTACGGTATTCGTGATAATCATCACTACGGAAAGGTTGCTGATTTTCTCACTGACAAGATTTTACCGCACAGTAAGCTTTCAGTCGTTTCCGCCTATTTCACGATTTATGCCTATGA
>SKOM01000266.1 GCA_007120095.1 Candidatus Competibacteraceae bacterium
CCATCACCCCCTCTGCAGTCACCACCGGACGCAGCGCGAAAGCGGTAATCATCATGCCGGTGACATACAAGCTGACGCCGGTGGCGTTATACCACGGGGCTAGCTCGCGGGGTTGACGCAGTAATCGCGCCATTAACACCAATTGCGTGATCAGCGACACGGCCACCACAGCGGCATGAATGGGCCGCTCCCAAGCGAACAATAAAATGACAACCACAAGCTGGGGAATAGCCATAACCACACAGGCCACCTGACCGGCGCGTTCAACGCCCAAGCGTACCGGCAAGGATCCGACCCCCATACGTCGATCACCTTCGACCGATTTAAAATCATTCAAGGTCATGATGCCATGTGCCCCAGCGCTATACAGAAAAGCGACCAGCATAATGCGCCAATCGACCATGGTGGCTCCGGCAATCATCACGGCGGCACCGGTGACCCAAGGCAAACCTTCATAGCATAAGGCCACTGCGCTGTTACCCCACCAGCCATTTTGCTTGAGTCGCAGCGGTGGCGCACTGTACAGCCAGGCCAGCACCAAACCCAATACGGCAGCGGCAAACACCAACGGCCCGAGCACCGCCGCTAATAACAGCGACAGCAGCGTCCAGATAATGGCAATGTACAAACCCCAGCGACCCGGTATACGTCCGGAGGGAATGGGACGCTGGGGTTCATTAATGGCATCGACATGACGGTCAAACCAGTCGTTAACGGCTTGGCTGGTCGCACACACCAGCGGCCCGGCCAGCACCACCCCCGCAATAATAAACAGCCAGCGTTCTTGCAGGGGTAGTCCGGATGAGACGACTCCACAACCAAAGGCCCACATCGGCGGAAACCACGTAATCGGTTTGAGAAGTTCTAAAACGGCTGAAGGGGTCGGGTGAGCCATAAGCTTACTGAACTATGCAGGTGAAGTGGAATATTATCAAGACCGTTTTCGCCGTGATTTAATGCCCATCGGAACTGCCGCTAGGCGTTAAATCACCGAGTCCATAACGGCGTAACTTAACATATAAGCTTTGACGGCTGAGGCCAAGCAGTTCAGCGGCTGAGGCGCGATTGTCGCCCGTTAATTCCAAAGCCGCCTCAATGCACAAACGCTCAATCATATCCGTAGTGTCACGTACTAATTCTTTCAGAGAAACCCGCCCTACCAGTTCCGTCATCTGCTCCACTGAGCGCGGTAATTCACGTCCCGTAGACGGCTGTGTACTCAAGCGTCGCCCGATATGACGGATCGCAAAACCTAAACAGGGTTGGGCATCACCCGTTACGGAGACCGCTGAAATCTCAACCTCAGCCGCTGCACCATACTCGCCCTGTAATGTAGTAACAAACAGGCGTACCGAACCGTGCTGACGCAGGTTGCTTAATAGCACATTGAGATCAATATTCGGCCGACCTAACCATTGCCCTATGGATTTCCCCTTGATCTGTTCTTCCGTGACCAGCTGCACTAGATCGATAAAGGCGCGATTACCCGTCAAGACTAAGCCATCAGAATCAGTGATCACGAAAGCATCGGGCAAACTGTCGATGACCGCCAAGACGTCCACACGCGTTTTGGGCGATTCCACAATATCTTGCACAGCTTGCATCGCTGATAAACGCACCAAGAAATGCGCACTATTGCCCTGGCGAAATAAGCTTACCGACACGGTCAGTGGCGGCTGCCCTTGTGCCGGGTGCAACTGTATTTTTTCAACCCGTCCGGTCGAACGCGCCGTGAACAACAGGGTCTGGAGAATCTGGTTGTTATCTTCTTCGAAAATATCAGGAAACACTTTACCCGTAAGCTGCTTGGCATGTTCACCGATCAGGCTGTCGGCAGCCGGATTCGCCTCGACTATTTTTAAATCAGCGGCATCGACGATCAGCACCGCTTCTGCGGCTAATTGAAACAAGACTCGGTAGCGAGTTTCAGCCTGGCGCAGCCGGGCGTAGTCTCGTTCCATGGATTGCTGGGCTTCAATCAGCCGCTGCTGAAGAGCCGCCACCGCCCGCAGATCACGCCCCACAGCGATAATCCGATCACCGCGTCCCACACCCACTGTAGAATACATGATGGGTATATCAGAACCACCATGAGATGATGGATGATTCAGTTGCCGCCAGCGTGACGGAGTTTTACGGGCGGCATCTCGCAACAGCACATCGACCTTGGAGCGGCTCTCTACAGTCACAATCTCGTTCCAATGCCGACCCAACCAATTATCGCCTTCGACCAAAGGCAGATCGTCATTGCCAACGGCCATATCTTGAACCACACCATGTCGATCGACTATCAGCGCGATATCGGCCACAGTGGCAATCAATCGAGCCGCTGTTTCGGTGTCAAAGTCCCCGAGCGTGTTCTCGGGATTCTTAAAGCGATTGGCAGCGTCCATTACCGGATCGCAGCGGGTTGTAAGATAATTTATTCATTAACCTTCAGTAAAGCCAATAGATTCTCCGCTTGCAGCGTCGCCTGCCGTCCATCGGCAGCGGTTGCATCCGCCCCTACTCGAGCCACAAGCTCCGGGTGTTCGTTAAACAATTGACCGCCCACCATAATACCGACGGAGCGGTTACAAGAGGCCCGGCGCACATTACGGATACTGGTCGCCAGCGCCTCGATATGCCGCTCACAGCTAAGGGAAAACCCCACTACCGCAAACCATTGATCGTGCACCAGACGGATCAACTCGGCATCGCTTGCGATAAAATCACTGGACACATCCCAACCGGCCCGCCGAAAAAACTCGATCACCATAAACAAACCAAAAGTATGTTGTTCACCCGGTACAGGAACGATTAACGCATGTCGCTCTTTTGAGATGCATTTCGGCGTGTCAGTATTCAGTACCGCCGGATCAAGTTCACGCAATACCCGATGCAACTGACACAGACCCAGGGTCACCTGAGTAAAATCGCATAAATCATCACTCCACAAGTCGCCTAGGCGCCGCGCCGTCGGGGCTAGCAAATTCAGACAGATGAGTTCTAAAGAAACCCCTCGCGCCTGCAGCGCTTCGATATAACCCATCGCTACGGTAAAATCGCTGGACAAAATCAGCCCGGTGAACTCCACAACATTTTTGGAGCTTGTCATGGCGGGTAAGGCCAGTACCCGAGAACGGTCAGGTGGCGCTCGCCAAGCCAACATCAATCGGGGTATGATTTCGCCTTCTATGGTGCAAAGGAGCTGGCTCAGTTGCCGCTCCGACTCACCATTGGTAGTGTAAGTAACCTGATGTTTGGCGTTCATCTTTGGCGAGGCTTCGTTTGATTCTGCCCAGGACGTCTGCTTGCTGTAATCTTGGGTCAAACTAGGCATGACTTTTCCTCACATTGGGAACAAGGCAGTACACTTTTTCTGTGTGATCGAAACAGCGCCAACCAGGGTCAGACGCGTGTCTCGAACCAGCTTGCCGCCAGTCTAACAAGACACCAAGGACTTTCGACATCAATTGTCCATTAAATTTTACTCTTGTCAATCGCAATTTACGTCTAGTCTTGTTGACAGCCGACACTCGGCAACCTAGAATTTCCCCAGAAGAGAACGGTTATGGAGAAAAATACGATGCATGACCACCAAGCCCGAGAGCGTCAGCCGCTCTACACGGCCGATGAACGTCGTCGTCGTGACGCCTCGCGCTGGACACTCGTGCAAGGTGTGCTGGCTCCTGTGCAGTTTTTGGTGTTTTTAATCAGCCTGGCGCTGGTGATCTATTATCTCGTCACGGGTGAGGCAGCTACGGCGGCAACCGTCTCAATTGTGATCAAGACGCTGTGCTTATACGCCATCATGATCACCGGCTGTCTATGGGAGCACGATGTATTTGGGCACTATCTGTTCGCCCCGGCTTTCTTTTGGGAAGATGTTGTCAGTATGCTGGTCATGGCACTGCACACGGCGTACTTGGTGGCTTTAGCATTTGGTCTTATGGATCTTCATGGGCAAATGATGCTGGCACTGGCCGCCTATGCCGCTTATGTCATTAATGCTGCGCAGTTTCTTCTGAAACTGCGCGCGGCAAGGCTTGATCATGCCCGTCAGACAGCGACTTCTCCGGAGCCTGCTCAATGAACCGTCTGGCACAAGCCAAGGTCGCAGCCGAACCGCGCAGTGGCTGCAGTGATCAACCGGTGTTGCGTGAACGCGGCCAGCGCGAGGTGTTCTGCGGCCTTGCCGGCATTATTTGGCTGCATCGCAAAATCCAGGATGCTTTTTTCCTGGTGGTCGGTTCGCGAACCTGTGCCCATTTGATTCAGTCCGCAGCAGGCGTGATGATTTTTGCCGAACCTCGATTCGGCACCGCGATTCTCACTGACCGGGATCTGGCCGGACTGGCTGATGCTAACGAAGAACTCGACCGGATTTGTCTGACCCTGTTGGAGCGTCGCCCCGATATCCGCAGTCTGTTCCTGGTCGGCTCCTGTCCCTCAGAAGTCATCAAGCTGGATTTGGCCAAAGCCGCTGAACGCCTGAATGCGCGGTTGTTGCCCAAAGTCCGGGTGTTTGATTATTCCGGTTCCGGGCTGGAAAGCACCTTTACCCA
>SKOM01000020.1 GCA_007120095.1 Candidatus Competibacteraceae bacterium
CTCGGCATCATCTTTGGGGATTGGGTATTCATATTCAGTGCGACTGAGTCCATTCGTCGCCCCTTTTATGGTCAATCGTGCCCCGTTATCGGTTAAACGTACCCGCACGGATAAATGCTTCTCATTCGTTAAATAACCTTGACGAAATTGTTCCGAGCGTTGGATTTGTCTTTTCCAATCGTCATTCTTGACCAAAAACTTACGTTCAATTTCGATGCCCATATTTATGTTATGCCTGTGTTATTCATCGGTGACGCAGCCTTCGGATGCCGTCTTGACCGTCTTAATGTACTTGAACAAAGTGCCTCGGGAGGCACGATAATCCGGCATTTGCCAGTGGTTACGCCGCTGTTGTAACTCAGTATCGCTGAGCGCCACGGATAGGGTGTTGGCTTCAGCGTCGATGGTAATCACATCGCCGTCAGCAATCAGAGCCAGCGGCCCGCCTTCCTGCGCTTCGGGGACAATATGCCCGATAATAAAGCCATGAGAACCACCGGAGAAGCGCCCGTCGGTGAGCATCGCTACATGTGGCCCCAACCCCGCCCCCATAATCGCCGACGTGCAGGTGAGCATTTCCGGCATCCCAGGGCCGCCTTTAGGGCCTTCGTAGCGGATGACAATCACATCCCCTTTACGGATGGTGCCTGCTTCCAGTGCGTGCAGCATGGCCTCTTCCTGGTCGAACACCCGTGCCGGTCCGGTGAATTGTAACCCTTCTTTGCCCGTAATTTTAGCCACTGCACCTCCGGGAGCCAGATTGCCCTTGAGGATACGAATATGGCCGCTGGGCTTGATCGGTTGTGTTAGCGGTTTAATGATGGCTTGTCCGGGTGTGAGATCGGGTAAATCGGCCAAGTTCTCCGCCAGGCTGCGGCCGGTGACCGTGAGGCAATCACCATGAATTAACCCATTGGCCAATAGATATTTCAGCACGGCCGGTACCCCGCCGACCTGATGCAAGTCTTCCATAACGTATTGGCCACTGGGTTTGAGATCAGCGATAAACGGCACTTTATCGCTGAAGGTCTGGAAATCGTCTATGGTTAACTCCACATCAACGGCTCGTGCCATAGCCAGTAAATGCAGCACGGCATTGGTCGACCCCCCCAAGGCCATCACGATGGTCATGGCGTTTTCAAACGCCTGACGGGTCATGATATCGCTAGGCTTGATGTCCTGTTCTAGCAGATGGCGCAGGGCGAGGCCGGCGTCCAAGCACTCTTGCTGCTTAGCCGGGTCGGTTGCCGGATTGGAGGAACTGTACGGTAGGCACATGCCTAGCGCCTCAATGGCCGAGGCCATGGTATTGGCTGTGTACATGCCGCCGCACGCACCCGCTCCGGGGCAAGCATGATGGACGATATCGCTGCGCTGCTCTTCGTCAATCGCTTTAGCGAGGAACTGGCCATAGCTTTGGAAGGCTGAGACGATATCGATCGGTTCACCTTGCCGGGAACAACCCGGTTTGATGGTGCCGCCGTACACCATCAGCGCCGGGCGGTTAACCCGTGCCATCGCCATAATGACACCGGGCATGTTTTTATCGCAGCCGGGCAGGGTGATCAGGCCGTCATACCATTGCCCACCCATGACGGTTTCGATGGAGTCGGCAATTAAATCACGGGACTGCAAGGAATAACTCATCCCCGAGGTGCCCATGGAAATCCCATCCGAAACCCCGATGGTGTTAAAGCGCATTCCCACCAGTCCGGCAGCCTTTACACCTTGCTTGACCTGAGTGGCCAAATCCAGCAGGTGCATATTGCAGGGGTTGCCGTCGTACCACACACTGGCGATACCGACTTGGGCCTTGTTAAGATCCTCATCGGTCAAGCCGGTTGCGAACAACATGGCTTGGGAGGCCCCTTGTGATTTGGGTTGGGTGATAGCGGCGCTAACGCGATTAAGTTTTTTTTCGGTCATGGGGTTGCTGCAAAGGTTCATGGATTAAAAGTGATAAGCCTAACGGATCACCTGCGGCTTGGGAATAGCGGATGACCGATACATGCCGCACTCCATATCGAGTGCGGTTACCGCCGGATCAATGAA
The DNA here is from genome assembly GCA_007120095.1 of Candidatus Competibacteraceae bacterium. Classification (GTDB taxonomy): domain Bacteria; phylum Pseudomonadota; class Gammaproteobacteria; order Competibacterales; family Competibacteraceae; genus SKOM01. Next base: position 2,053 of record SKOM01000020.1, read on the forward strand.
TTGCCAAAAACCATATCGGCAAACCTAATGCTTTAACAGTGCATGCAAACGATGGGCGATCGGTGCGTGTGCTTGTTGCAGGGCTTGATAGATAGCAAATAAATCCTGGTATAAAGCGTGCCGAGTGGGATCAGGTTCGGCCGTATTAATCACCCGCACACAGCGGTGTACCGCATCGTGCGGATCAGTAAACAAACCAATACCGATACCGGCTACCAGCGCCGTACCAAATGAAGCCTCCCCGGCCTCGGGCAGTTCTAAATGTAGCCCGGTGATATCGGCCATGAGCTGCTGCCATTCCGCACTCCGTGCTCCACCGCCGAGCAGCCGGGCTGTTTGGATTTCCAGCCCTTTGTGGCGGGCATCGCAGAGCAGATCATTAATCGAATAAGCAATACCCTCATAAACTGCACGGGCGAGATGCGCACGGCTATGGCGAATGGTCAGTCCCCAGAAACCCGCCCGCAGATGGGCATCCCAGTATGGGCCGCGTTCGCCCTGCAAATAGGGGTGGAAAAATAGCCCATCGCTACCTGCGGGTGCCGATAGCGCCAGACGCTGTACCGCGTCATGATCTAAATCAGGGAATAGTTGTTTGCACGCCCAGCGGTGAGCGGTGGCACAGGCATTGGTGCCAGTCGCCAGATAATACAAACCGTCAATGATATGCGGGTAGCAGGAGATAGGGGGTTTAACAATCGGCCGATCTACCGTGAGGAACAGCACTCCGGAGGTCGCCAGTTTAATCGCCGCCTGACCGGGGTGGGTCGCCCCCACACCGAACAGTTCCACCGTGGTGTCGTTGCTACCGATCACTACCGGAGTGCCAGCAGCCAAGCCAGTACTGCGTGCGGCTTGTGGGGTGATCTCGCCAGCGATATGAGTGGGTCGGGAAACTGGGGGCAGGGTGCTGGTAGGCCAGTCAATCAGGGCGCAAATTTCATCGGACCAATCGTGCTGATCCGCATCGGCCAGCAGGGCACCGACGGCATCGCTGAAATCTGTCCCCCAAGTGTTGGTGAGTCGCCAGCGTAAATAATCTTTAGGCAGACAAAAATGCCTCACTTTGCGAATGATCTCAGGCTCATGGCGTTGCAGCCAGTACAGCATGGGCAGTGACCAGGTCGGATTGACGCGATTCAGCGACAAACGCTCAATGAGTTCGCCATGCTGTTCGCGCAGCTCATTCGCTTCCTGGGTACTGCGCTGATCGTTCCACATGATTGCGGGACGTAGCACCTGACCGGTTTTGTCCAGCAATACCGGAATATGGGCACCGGCACTGACGCCGATGGCAGCAATCCGGTCAGCAGACAAGCGAGCAGTGCTGAGCGCTTGGGGAACCGCATGACATAAGGCCGTGTACCATTCTTTCGGATCCTGTTCCGACCAGCCGTGCTGGGGAATGCGGGTGGTAATGGGGTATTTGCCGTCGCCAAGTATTTGGCCGCCGGCGGTATCGACCAAGGTGGCTTTCAGGCTGCCAGCGCCGAGATCAATGCCGAGCACGATACACGAATGGGTGGTCACAATGAATATCCCTGAGTCTATTTATAGTGGCTTATAGCTTGCAGTGCGGCTGTGCTACATTGCAAGCCAAACCTCAACAGGATTGATGAGATTATGCATAATGATGTCCTAGCCCCGAATTTACGGTCGCAATTTCTGCCACCGACGGCCATCCCGGTGATCGACGTGGCCGCTTTACAAACCGGTGATTTAACTGCACGTCAGGTGACTGCTGAGCGCATGGGCAAAGCCTGTCGTGAGATGGGGTTTTTCTATGTCAAAAACCACGGTATCAGCGAGCAGCAAGTGGCGGCTACTTTTGCCGCCGCTCGCCGGTTTTTTTCCTTGCCGCTGGCTCGTAAGCAAGCGATTGCCATCGAGCAATCCCCCTGCCATCGTGGTTATTTTACCCTGGGTGGTGAAAATCTCGACCCATTGCGCCAGCGGGGCGCGGGTGATCTCAAAGAAGGAATAAAAATTGGCCGCGATTTACCGCCTGACCACCCTCGGGTGCGGGCGGGCACGCCGTTGCACGGACCAAACCAATGGCCGAGTGACTGGCCTGACTGGTGTGAGACCATGCAGGATTACTACACGGCGTGCCAGCAGCTCGGATTGCGCTTGATGCGAGCCTTGGCGTTGGCACTGGGATTGCCGGAACACTATTTTGATGCCTATTTGCGTGAGCCGATGGCGACTCTCGGGCCGCTGCATTATCCGCCCCAGCGCGGTTCCATCACCGAGGCGCAAATCGGTGCCGGTGCCCATACCGATTTTGGCTGTTTGACCCTGCTGGCGCAGGACGCCAGTGGCGGTCTGCAAGTGCGTAATCTCGCTGGACACTGGCTGGAGGCTCCGCCGATTCCAGGCACGCTGGTGGTCAATATCGGCGATATGCTGGCGCGTTGGACTAACGATCAGTTTCGCTCCACCCTGCATCGGGTGATTAACCGCTCAGGACGTGAGCGCTATTCGCTGCCGTTTTTCTACGATCCTGAGTTTGATACGCCCTTGGCGTGTCTGGAGACCTGCACCGGCCCGGATAACCCGCCGCGTTACCCACCGACCACCGCTGGGCAGTATTTACTGGATCGGATTAACGAAACGTTTGCCTATCATCGCGCTGCTCAATGAGTTTGAATACAGAAGTTGTAATAGTCAGACAGGTCGGGCATAAGCGCAGCGTTGCCCGACAGACATCATAACTTTTCCAGTATCACTTGTATTTGGCTTTTAATTTCGGGCAGTTTCCGTATGACAACATCCCATACAATATCCGCATTGATGCTAAAATAGCGATGGGCTAGGACATTGCGAAAGTCCTTCATGGTGCGCCAAGGGATATCACCGTATTGCTGTTGCATGTCAGGCGGTATTCTGCCGGCAGCTTCCCCGATAATTTCCAGTTCGCGGATTGTCGCCGAGAATGTTTTACGGTCGTTGATAAAATGCTCAAAGTCGATTTCATGCAAAAGGATTGAATCGCATCAATTGACTCAAGTATATCTTTGAGATACATAATGTTATCTCGATCAAACATAGATAATTTCTCTTTTTATCTTTTCCTGTAATTCTGGTCGGAGATTGGATAGGACACCTAAGTCTATTTTTTTTTGCAGATGGTCTTCCAGAAAATGCAACGTACTAAAATAACCATCGGCAATTTGGTGGGTGTCCAGTTCAATAGCGATGTCTATATCACTGTCTTCTCTGGCGTCGCCCCGGGCGTAACTGCCGAACAATCCGACTTTGACCACCCCGAACCGTTGGGTCATTTCATCTTTGTGAACGGATAAGAACTCAGTTATTTCTTCTTTTTTCATAATCTTAAGCTCTGTGCTGTTGGTAGGAAATGATCATCATTAGTCCGGTAATCAGAGCGAACAACTCTATCATTGTTTACTGCTGAACGGGCTTAACCAGGGGGTCAACGCTGGCGTTTGGCGGAGCTGCGGGAGCGTGAGCTGGGACGATACGGGTTATCGCCGCTTTTGAATTCGATGCGTAGTGGTGCGCCGGTGAGCTGTAATGCGTTGCGAAAATAATTCACTAAATAGCGCCGATAGGTTTCTGGGACACGTTCGACCCGATTGCCATGAATAATAATGATCGGCGGGTTTTGCCCGCCTTGATGGGCATAGCGCAGTTTAATCCGATAGCCTTGCACCAGCGGGGGCTGATGGTGAGCGACAGCCTGTTCTAATAATTGCGTCAGCTTCGGGGTGGACAGTTTACCGGTGGCTGAGGCATACGCTTGGCGCACGGAGGTCAGCACTTCTGTGATGCCAGAACCGTGCAGGGCTGAGATCAAATGGATACGGGCAAAATCGACAAAGCCCAAACGCCGATCCAGCTCGTTGCGTACCTTCTGGCGTACTTCGGGTTCCAGACCATCCCATTTATTCACGGCGATGACCAAACCCCGCCCACTGTTGAGTACATGACCGAGCAGGCTGGCGTCTTGCTCGGCGATGCCTTGGCGGGCATCCAGCATCAGCAGCACCACATCGGCTTGTTCCAGTGCTTGCAGGGTTTTTAAAACGCTGAATTTTTCAATAGTTTCATGAACCCGGCTGCGTCGCCGCACACCCGCCGTATCAATCAGGGTGTAGTCTTGGCCGTCTTTTGCAAACGGTACCCGGACGCTGTCACGGGTGGTTCCCGGCAAATCCGAAGCCAGCATGCGCTCTTCACCGAGCAGGCGATTGACCAGGGTGGATTTGCCCACATTCGGGCGGCCAATAATCGCCAGGCGGATGCTGTCGCTGGACTCGGCGGTATCATCCGTAGCCGTATCGGGGGTCTGTGCTAAGACGGTTTCGATCAGTTCCAGCACCCCCTGACCATGTTCCGCAGCAATCAGATAAGGCTGATCCAGGCCAAGGGAGTAGAACTCGCTGGCCACCAGATCGGTATTTAACCCTTCGATTTTATTGACCACCAGGTACAGGGGCTTGCCCAGGCGGCGTAAATCATGGGTGATGGTTTGATCGGCAGCACTCAGCCCTTCACGGCCATCCACCAGCAGCAGCAGCGCATCAGCCGCTGCAGCGGCCTGCAAGGCGTGCCGGGATACCCGTTCGGCCAGGCGATCATCACTACTGGTCAAGCCACCGGTATCGACGACAATATACGGTTTTGAGCCTAACCGGCCCCGTCCGTACTGGCGATCCCGGGTTAACCCCGGATAATTAGCCACCAATGCGTCCCGTGATCGAGTGAGCCGGTTGAACAGGGTGGATTTGCCGACATTGGGCCGTCCGAGCAGGGCGATTACCGGCAGCATGGTAAAATGATCATCTATTGAACACCCACTGCCAAGGCATCGAGTCGCCCACTGCGCCCCAACATCAGCACGCTATCGCCGACAACGATGGGTGTGCCAATCAGACCCTCGTGGTCAGTACGGCTGCGAGCGACAATGTCGCCGTTGCTTTTGTCCAGCCAATGGATATATCCAGCGAAATCACCTATAATAATATGCTCGCCGATGCTGACAGGTGCCGTGGGCTGGCGGCCGCGCAGGGCGGGCTGACGCCATAACACCTCGCCGTTATGTCGATTCAAGGCCCAGACTTCGCCGTCGGTATGCGGCAGATACACGGCGCGTTCATCGACGACCAGACCGGCATGAGCAGAAAAATCCCGGCTCCAGAGTAATTCGCCGCTGTTCATGTCCAGGGCACCGAGTGCCCCCTGATAGGCCACGGCGTACAATACCTCGCCGAACAACTGCGGATCCGCATCAATATCGACTAAACGTTCCACCTCAGTGCGCCCGCTGGGCACGGCCAAGCGGCGTTCACCGATGGGGTTGCCACTGGCTAAATCCAGTAGCAGCAGGCGACCGTCGTCTAAACCGGCGATCATTAGACCCTCGGCCAACAGCGGTGTTGAAGCGCCCCGTAAGGTGAGTACCGGCAAGGTCGTATTATGCCCCCACAGTCGAGTGCCATCGCTGGCCTGCAAGGCCGTGAATACCCCATCCGCGCTGCGTACGACAATGACCTCGTCAGTGCCGACGGGGGGCGCCAGAACTTCGCTGGTGACCCGTGAGCGCCAGCGTTCACGGCCGTCGTGTTGTTCTAAGGCAATCACCTCACCGTTCAAGGTACCAACCAGTACTAAATCCGGACTCAGGCCCACTCCGGCGGTGATCGAGCGCTCGGTGTCAACCTGCCACAGGCGTTGGCCGTTATCGGCGTTCAGAGCACTGACATCGCCGCTTTGCCCGGCGACGAACACGCGTCCGCCTTGAGTGGCGGGGCGCAGTTCCGCAAAGCGATCACGCAGTCCAGAGCTGCTGGTGTCCCGCCAACGGTGGTTAACGGGTAGGGGGGATGACAAGGCCTGTAGTGCAACGGGTTCGGGCAGGTTATCGGCACCGACAAAATAAGCGCCAACCCAGCCGCAGCCACTCAGTCCAATGAAGAGGATGAATATTCCAAGGAATCGAAGCATGGCAGGGTTTATTACAGAGTTTCCGGTAGGCTGTCGAGCTTCCAGCGCAGCCGCTGTTGTCCACCGCCGGCGTTCAACGCCGTTTCATAAGCCCTGCGCGCCTGATCGAGTTGTTCGCGGGCGCGGTAAACATCGCCTTGCAGCTCAGCGCGTTCGGCAGTGAATTGAACTGCCGTGACTTGATCGAGCTGGGTGCTGGCTTGATCGAGCTGCTGTTCGGCCAGCAATACTCGGGCCAGTCTGAGCCGGATAACGGACTGTAATGCCTCGTCTTTGGTCTGTGCCAGCGCCCATTGTAATTGGCTGATTGCGGCATCCTGCTCACCGGCTTCGATATCTAGTCTGGCGACCAGCAGCGCGCCAAGCACAGCGTAATAGGTGTTGTCGAATTCATCGGCGAGCACCGTGGCATGCCGACGTACCTGGCTGGTATCACCCAAACTGACAGCTTCCAGCATGGCGCTGTAATATCCGGAAGCAGCTTCCGCATGGGCTTGGGTGCGGGATTGCCACCACTGCCAGCCACCAATGGCGATCAGCCCGAGGACGACACCGGCGATAATCCCGGGGCCGTTGGTTTTTAGCCAGTCTTTGATTTTATCAACTTGTTCTTGATCAGAATAATTTGCTGCCATTACCAACTCCGTTACGGTAAATGGTGGGTTTATAAATCGTTGGTCAAGTACTTATCTGACGCAGCAGATCGACCAGTGCCGCCTCGGCCAGTGCGTGTTGGGGTTCGGTATGACGCAGAGGTTTCACCCCGATCTTACCGCTCGCCAGTTCGTCATCGCCCAAGACCAAAGCATAGTGGGCACCACTGCGATCGGCGCGTTTGAACTGATTTTTCAGGCTACCTCCGCCACAGTTGATCGTTAACCGTAATCTGGGGAGTTGATCGCGCAACCGTTCGGCCAAAGCCATGCCCTGCTGCTCAGCGCGTGAGCCCACCATGATTAAATAAGCCTGTGGCGAATGTGCTGAGAGTTTATCTAAGCCGCTGGCAGCGGCTATTAAGACCAGCCGCTCTAAGCCGATGGCAAAACCGATACCGGGGGTTGATCGCCCGCCGAGATGGGCGACCAGACCGTCATAGCGCCCCCCACCGCAGAAAGTATTTTGGGCGCCGAGGTGATCTCCCACCCATTCGAACACCGTGCGGTTATAATAATCCAGCCCGCGCACCAGCCGCGGGTTGAGCGTGTAGGGGATGCCGACCTGGTCTAAACGCGCCCGCAGATCCTCAAAATGGCTGGCTGATGCCGCGTCGATGTGATCGATCAATAGTGGCGCTGCAGCGATGAGTTCAGCCATTTGCGGATTTTTGCTATCGAGAATCCGCAGCGGGTTGCGGTACAGTCGATTGCGGCTATCAGCATCCAGTTGTTCATAGTGTTTTTCGAAATAATGAATTAAGTGGTCGCGGTAAGCGGAACGCGATTCAGCTGAGCCGAGCGAATTCAGTTGTAAGTGCACCCCGGTCAGACCCAGTTCACGCCATAAACGGGCGGTCAGCCCAATCATTTCGGCATCGATATCGGGGCCGGTCAGCCCGAAGGCTTCGACGTTTAACTGGTGAAACTGGCGACTGCGGCCTTTCTGCGGTTTCTCGTAGCGGAACATTGGCCCCATACACCAGAGCCGCTGAGTTTGGTTGTGCAATAGGCCGTGTTGAATGCCCGCACGGACAAAGCCCGCCGTGGCTTCAGGGCGCAGGGTAAGACTGTCACCATTGCGGTCGTTAAAGGTGTACATTTCCTTTTCGACGATGTCGGTGACTTCACCGATGGAGCGTTTAAACAATTCCGTGGATTCCAGCAATGGAACCCGCATCTCCTGATAACCGTAGCGGTTCAGCAGATTGCGCATAATGGTTTCGATGCCCGCCCAAAGCGGGGTATCCGTTGGCAGGATGTCATTCATGCCACGGATGGCTTGCAGAGTGTGCGCCATACCGATCCTGTGTGAGCTACCGCGTTAAAGTCAATTCACTGCGCGTCATTGTGCGAGGTATCCAAGGTGAAGCGGTTGACGCTACCGCGACTGGGGATGTGAACGGCAGGTTCCACATATTGTCCATTAAATGTAATCTGTGCTGCGGGCGCATTGCCAAGGCGGATGGAAAAAGGTGCCGTACCCTGTACCACGCGGCGATCATTGGCACCGAGCAAGGCATAGACCAGTCGGCGGCCGTCGGCGTCGTACACTTCAACCCAGCACTCGTCGGTGAACTCCAGTACCAGTTCGTGCTCGTTGATCACTGGCTCTGGTGGCTGTATTGCCTCCAACGACTCAACTTCCGAAGCGATCGCCGAGCCCATGGCGGTCAGTCCATTGCTGCGACTCGATAATGGGCCAGATGACGTTACCGGAAGCTGTGTTGATGTCGACGATTGAACCGTATCCGGTTCGGGTTCTGAAAGCGCGAGAGCTATATGGTCGGTATGGTTACTCGCTTGTGCTTCAGCTTCAGCTTGTAGGCCCGGTGTTTCAATCATAATAGGTGGCACCGGTGATGACTCGGCCGTCAATTGGTCGGGATTGATACCGGTTAGCTCAAATCCCTGCGGCAACGTGGCACCGTCAGCATTGAGTTCCGGTAGCTGTTGGGTTACTGTCCAGCCCAACCAGCCGATCAGCGCAAGCGCCGCCGGATAAGAAAGCCAGCGCAGATCACCGGAACCCGCCTGGGGGCGCAGGGTATCGGCAACCCGTAGCGGTGGTGGATTGTCAATGCCGAGTGCTTTGAAGCGGCCAAGTACTTCGTGTTCGGCCAGTCCGAGTAACTCGCCGTAGCGCAATAAATACATACGAATGAACACGGGTGCGCCCAGTGCCGGGTAGTTGTCAGTCTCCAGTGCCTGGATGATGGCAGGGCGGGTACGAATCCGGCGTGCAGCGAGGGCGATGTCAAAGCCGTGCGCAAGACGCGCTTCGCGCAGCCAAGCACCTAGAGATTCCTGATCGTTGAGATCAGGCTTGGAAATAGTCATGGCAGGTCAGTAGTCGTTGTGGCTCTGGCCGAGCTGGAAAGATGTGAGCGTAATAAATCGGAGTAATATTCCTGCATTTGCGGGTTACCTAGATTCTGCTCGATCGCAACCGCCAGTTCCAGGCTTTCAGAGGTAAAACGATTGCGGCGATGATAGCGTTCCAGATAGTTTTGTGCCGCCTGGTACTGATTTAAATCATAGCTGACACTGGCGATTTCAAACAGAGTGCTGCTGGCGAATGCATTATGTTCTAAAGCCTGGCGAAAATCACGCTCCGCCTGGGGCAAATTCCCAGCGATGCGGGAGCACACTCCAGCACCGGTATAAGCCGTCTCGGGTGTATCTTGGTTAGCGGCGGTCGCGGCTTCTAAAAACAGTGCGCGTCCTTGATCCGTGTCTTCGGCGGAGCACAGCAGCCGCCCGAGATTCATTTTCGCCAGCAGATAATTCGGTCGAATCTCTAAAGCCCGCCGATAATGGCGTTCCGCCAACGAGGGTTCGCCGGTTTCTTCGTGTAACACCCCCAAGGCATTTTCAGCCTCCGCCAGGCGATTATCGAATTGCAAAGCGCGGCGTAATTTGTCCTGGGCAATTTCAAACCGGCCACTTTGCATATAACCGATACCCAATTGCAAGTTCAGACGCGCGGCTTCGTTTTGGCCAGGGCTGCCTGCTGGGTCGTGCGTCGTTGCGCAGCCAGCCAGCAAGACGACTGTGAGCAAAAGGGTGCTGATGTTACGTTTCATGCTCTAAGGTCTCATAAGCATCTATCCCGCCATGCGTAAATGCATTTGGCGGCGACTACGATCCTCTACTTGTCCGGCCAGTTGACCGCAAGCGGCCTCGATGTCCTCGCCTCGCGTTTTGCGGGTCACCGTGGTCAGATCATGAGCGGTTAAAATGTGCCGAAAACGATCAATCACCGCCGGTGGGGAACGCCGATAACGAGCTTGGGGAAAGGGGTTGAACGGAATGAGATTCACCTTGGAGGGGATGTCCCGCAACAAAGTGACCAATTCGCGGGCATGAGCCTCACTATCGTTGACCCCATCCAACATGACATATTCCCAGGTGATACGGCGTGGCTGTAAACCTTGAATATAAGCCTTGCAAGCGGCCATTAACTCCGCCAGCGGATAGCGCTGGTTCAGTGGTACCAGTTGATTACGCAGCGCATCATTCGGTGCATGCAGCGATACCGCCAGACTGACATCGGACACTTCACGCAGTTTATAGATTGCCGGCACCACCCCTGAAGTACTTAAGGTCACCCGGCGTTTAGATAAACCGAAAGCCAAATCATCCTGCATTAAACTGAGCGCCGGGACGACATTTTTGAAATTATACAGCGGCTCGCCCATCCCCATGAGTACGACATTGGTTATTTCACGGCTGCCGGCTCGTCCGCCACCCAGCGCTTGGTGAGCCAGCCAGAGCTGGCCGATGATTTCAGCAGTGGAGAGATTGCGGTTAAAACCCTGTTGAGCGGTAGCACAGAAGCTGCAACTGAGAATACAGCCCACCTGCGACGACACGCATAAGGTGCCACGATCCCCTTCGGGGATAAACACCGTTTCGATGCAATTGCCGCCTGCGAGCTGTACCAGCCATTTGCGAGTGCCGTCCACGGATACCCGTTCGTATAACAAGCGTGGCGGGCGGACTTCAGCCAACGCATCCAACTGAACTCGCAAAGCTTTGGATAAATTGGTCATGGCGGCGAAATCGGTAATGCCTTCGTGATAAATCCATTTCATCACCTGTTCGGCTCGGAAGCGTTGCTCCCCCAGCTCCAGGAAAAAAGCTTGTAGCGCCGGACGATCTAAATCCAACAGATTGACCTTGTTCATAAGCGGTTTTGGCGGTGAGACGTTGTCACTCGTTCAGCGGGTGCGCGGGTGAATCTGATCGTAATTGAAGAAAAAAGCGATTTCAGTGGCGGCGGTATCGGGGCCATCGGAGCCGTGGACGGCGTTTTCTTCGACATTATGTGCAAAATCGGCGCGAATAGTGCCTGGTGCAGCTTTTTGCGGATCGGTCGCGCCCATGATTTCACGGTGTTTGGCGATGGCATTTTCACCTTCTAGGATTTGCACCATAATCGGACCGGATGTCATGAAGGCGACTAATTCATGAAAAAAAGGCCGTTCACGATGCACAGCATAGAACTGCTCGGCCTGCTCACGGCTGGCGTGGAGCATCCGCGCAGCAACGATGCGCAGGCCATTACTTTCAAAGCGATCATAGATTTTGCCGATCACATTCTTGCTGACGGCATCGGGCTTGATGATAGACAGGGTGCGTTCAATAGGCATGGTTACTCCAGTGTCTTAACTGATCATCGTTGTACATTATAAATCCCGGTTTTTCAGGACGGGACAGACCAAAGTTTACTGATCAGATGCGATAATACCACAGGCGCATAATCCAGCGATTGATCTTGGGACAGACTGTCGGGTACTGCCAAGCAGGGCGCAATCGCTGTGCGGCGCATTGCTCGTTCAACACAGCCTCGGTGATGGTTCAGCGCAGTAATTCCGTCCAAATCTGAGTATAAATCGCGTTGACCTCGGGTGGGCAACTGATGCTGAAGCGTCCTGCCGCCTGCAACTCTTCGGGAATGATAATTTCGGGCGCTGTGCGCATGACGGCGTCCATATAGGCCTCCGAGCCCATAATACCATTGGCGTAGCGGGTGAAATTGGAAATCAAAGCCGCATTTTCTGGTTCCATAACAAAATTTAAGAACGTGTGGGCATGATCTGCATTGACCGCATCGGCCAGAATAACCGCATTATCCATCCACACGGGAAAACCGGTCTGCGGATAGCCGTAAACGATATCTTCGTTTAACAGCCGTGCCCGCATGCTCGCTCCGTTCCAATAAACTCCGGCAGCCATATCGCCGGCGGCATAGGCGTCCACCGTACCGTAATCCATGGCAATCCAATGGGGTTTGGCCGCGACCAGTGCATCGCGTACCTGACGCAGAATGTTCCGATCATCAGTACACGGTTCACCGCCAACATAACGGATAGTCAGATGCATGATATCGGTCATTTCCGGAATCACATTGACCCGGCCTTGTAATTCCGGAGGGGGATCGAGAAAAATCTCGGCGGTGTGGGGGTTACCCGAGTAAACCGCAGAATTGACAATCACCCCGGTTGTGCCCCAGGCCCAGGGGACAGAATAGCGGCGACCGGGATCAAACGGCACCTCCATCCAGCGCGGCTCGACATTAGCGATATTCGGCAGCCGTTCATGATCGAGTTCCTGTACCAGACCTTCTTCAATCCACACAGGAATGTAATTATTCGACGGCACGACAATGTCAAAACCATGGCCACCGGCTTTAATCCGTGCCAGAGCGGTTTCGTTACTGTCGAAATCAGTCACGGTGACGCCGATGCCGGTTTCGGCCTGGAAACGCTCGATCAACTCAGGGCTGGTGTAATTGCCCCAATTGTAAAGGTTCAGTTGGCCATCAGCTTGGGCCAATGAGGCGGAGGTCAGCAGGGCTGCCGCGCCAAATCTCAGTAGTTTGCGGCTATAAGTCATAGCAGTCATTATCCTAATCGGTGGTCGATATAAACAGAAGGGTGGCAAAGTGTATCTTGATCACTGCGGACATGGAATGCCTTTTGGTATTAACCGATAATTTTTAAAATTCTGTGTTGACCTGGTAATTAATCCACTACTGTTTTAATCGCCCGTAGGGCATCCTGCATATTCCTCCAGGCGAAAAATTTTTCGCCCCGACCGGTGGCGTGTACTGTCAGCGTGGCGACGTTCCAGCCGCTCACGGTCAGGACACTCGGTCAAGCCACGGTTCGTGTTCCGGGTCGCGTCCGTAGACCACATCAAAATAACGTTGTTGTAAGCGAGTCGTAATCGGTCCCCGTTGGCCGTCGCCGATACAGCGCCCATCCACTTCGCGGATCGGGGTGACTTCAGCGGCTGTGCCAGTGAAAAACAGCTCATCGGCGACGTACAGTTCATCACGAGTCATCACTTTTTCCCGGCATTACAGATTGAGTTCGGCACACAGCGTGATGACGGTGCGGCGGGTAATGCCATCGAGCACTGAAGTCAGCGGTGGGGTGTACACGATGCCCTCACTGACAACAAACAGGTTTTCACCGCTGCCTTCGGCCACATAGCCCTGGGCATCGAGCAAAATGGCCTCGTCATAGCCATCGCGCAGGGCTTCTTGTAACGCCAGCGTGGAGTTGATGTAATTGCCATTAGCCTTGGCGCGCGCCATAGCGGCATTAACGTGGTGGCGGGTGAAAGACGACACGCGCACGCGAATGCCGCGCTCCAG
>SKOM01000112.1 GCA_007120095.1 Candidatus Competibacteraceae bacterium
CCTTAATGGGCGACCGCGGATGAAATATAGGCTGTAGGGGCGGTTCGCGAACCGCCCCTACACCACGATCACCATGGCGAACGACTATTTCATGTCTGGAAAACAGAGCGAACGGCTATAAAACTTATCAATCATTATGACCATAATGATTTTGATAGACAATCGGCTACCGCTTTTTCAAATCCATCGCTGGTTCGGTTTGCTCAGATCAATTCGCCTGTCCAGCGCCATCATCAATGGATACCGCAAAGGAGATCAAGGGGTTGGCACGTTTTGGACGCTTGTTTCAACAGCCCCTCCAGTAATCGGGTGCCAGCAGCAAAGTCGACGATCTCCATCGCCTCATCCGGGTTGTGGCTGCCGTTCTGATTACGCACGAAGATCATTGCGGTGGGGACACCCTGCCAAGTGAACGTCGCACAGTCGTGACCGGCACCAGACGCCATGGTAAGAGCGGGGATGGATTCGGATTGCGCGATATCTTCCAGTATTCGACGCAGCTCGGAATGCATTGGAGCAGGCTGGGCATGGGTGAATGCGCCAAGGTCGATTGACACACCGCGTTGCGCCGATATGCGCACGGCCTCATGGCGTAGCAAGGCATCGGTTTGTAGCAGTAATCTATTATCGAGGCTGCGGATATCCATGGTGAAACGAACCTGTCCGGGCACCTTGGTAATGGCGTGAATGCTCGGATCGGTGTGAAATTCGCCTACAGTAGCCACGAAATCGTCGCCAGCGGCCTGGCAGTCGTTCCAGTGGCGTTCCAGCACCTGTACGAACTCAGTACCCGCAAACACGGCATCATGACGATATTCGCGCGGCACGGCACCAGCGTGGTCATAACGGCCGTCGATCCGGCAGTGTTTGTAACGCAGATTGCCCCGGATACCGCTGACGATGCCAACAGGAAAACCGCGCTCTTGTAAAATAGGCCCTTGCTCGATGTGGGCTTCGATGAAAGCGTGGATCGAGGTCGGATCAAGAGGTTGGGCACCGGCTTTGAGCGCATCCGGGTCGAACCCCGCTTGCTTCATGTGTTCGGCCAGGCTGCGACCGGTGTCGGAACGTCGCACGGCATCGTAATCGCCTGGATCGAGCAGACCGAAAGCCATGCGGCTGCCGCAGTAGTGGGTGGGAAACCACATCATTTCCTCGGCTCGAATCGCCATCACCGTGATGTCGCGCTGTGGCCGGAATCCTTGCTGCTGCAAGGCATGGATAGCCGCTAGCCCCATGATCACCCCAGCAGCACCATCGTAATTGCCACCATGGTTAACCGAATCCAGGTGAGAACCGGTTATAACCGGCGGTGCACTGCGATCAGTGCCCGGCCAGGTCATATACTGATTGCCGGCAACATCATGGCTGATTTCCAGCTCCATGGATTTCGCTGTTTCGGCAACCAGGGCATGGGCAAAAGCCTCGCCTTCACCGAACGAGGCTCGAGTGACGCCGGGAGGGTCGGCAGTGCCAATCTGGAGTTGGTCAAACAGGTTTTTGGCTAAAGCAATTTCGGGACGCATGCAATTCTCGACTTATTGAGATAAATGACAACCAGAGAGAACCCCGCGCATCAGATGCACAGCGGCTGTGGTGCCGTCGATCAGTGGTAGCGTGATGTGCGGCGAGACCAGTCGACGAGCCATTCCAGCTAATGGACCGCCACCCAAAATGATGCTGTTACCACCATCGGCACAGCTCAGTTCACACAGAGAGGTCAGTTCATCGTGCAATCCATCTTGGATTGTATCGATTTCATCCCAAGAGGTGTTTTCGACCACTCGGAGACTGGCCAGTCGGTTGGCCATACCATAACGTTTAACAATGCCACGCAGCGAGGGAATCAGCGCCGGATCGAAGGAGACGATGGAAAAGCGTTCTCCGACGGCACGAGCGATCAGCAAGGCAGCATGCGCGATGCCGATCACCGGACAGTCGACTCGGTTGCGGACTTGCTCAATACCGGTATCCCCGAACGAGGCGATGATGATTCCGTCGACCTGGTAGCTATGGGCATTGATGGCGGCTATTACGGCCTCAACGGCGGTACGAACATCGTTCTCATCAATGATGAGGGGCACTCCGAAAGGCGCGGATATAACCGTTAAGGTATCTTCAGGTTGAGCAGCACTGCTTGCCGCCCGAGCGATATGCTCTGTAACTCCGACCGAGGTATTCGGGTTGATGATCAACAGACGCATCACAAGATCACCGACGGCAGCCACAGGGACAGTCCGGGCAACAGGTTGATCAGGGTGAGCGCCACCAGCATGGCACCGATGAACCACAGCATTGAGGGAACAATTGCCGCTATAGAGATCCGAGCAATAGCACAGGTGATTAAAACCACCGAAGCCACCGGTGGTGTTTGCTGGCCAATACCCAGATTAATCGTGACGATCAGGCCGAAATGCACCCGATCAATACCCAGTTGATCGGCCAGCGGCAGGAAAATCGGCACTAGCATAAGTATCGCTGGGGTGCCATGGATGATGGTACCGGCCAGCAGGAAAAAAAGATTGATCGTTAACAGAACGACCCAGTAATTATCGGAAATGTTTAGAATCGCTTGAGCGATTTCCTGCGGTATTTGTTGATTAGTCAGGTACCAGCCGAGCAGGGTCGAAGTCGCGACTATGAACATTAACATGGCTGAGCGTTGTCCAGCGATCCGCAGAGTGCTGATAAAACTGCTGACGGTGAGTGTACGATAGACCACAGCAGCCAGGACAATCGACCAGAAAGCTGCCACGGCACCGGCTTCTGTGGCCGTGAAGATACCGCCAAGGATGCCGACCAAGATTAAAACCGGTAAAGTCAGTGGCAGAATCGCACTCTTGCCCGTCGAACCCACCCGTTTCCATTCAAAATGATGCTCAATGGGAAAGCCCTTACGGCGTGCGATCAGATAAGTGGTGAACATCAAAAGAAAACAGACCAGAAACCCCGGAATAATCCCTGCCGCAAACAGTTGGGCGATAGATGTGTCGGCAACATAGGCATACAGGATCAAGTTAAGGCTTGGCGGAATAATGATCGCCATAGTAGCGGAAGTCGAGGTCACTGCCGCCGCAAAGGCCAATGGGAAACCGCGTTTCTTCATTTGGGGGATCATGACCGAGCCAATCGCCGCCGCATCTGAAGTGGCTGTGCCAGAGATTTCTGAAAAAAACAATGAAGTTAAAATGTTGACATGCGCCAAGCCGCCGCGAATATGCCCAACCAGTGAACTGGCGAAGTTGATCAGCTTTTCCGCGATACGCCCCTGATTCATGACCTCCCCGGCAATCATGAATAAAATCGCGGCAACCAGCAGATAGTTATTGGCACCGCTAAACGGAATCAGGCCGATGATCTGTGGTACTACGGCGGGATCGAGCAGGATCATCACCATGGCCGTGACGCCTAACACAAACGCAATCGGCATGCCCATCAGCAATAACACGATGAGCATGATGAGAATGAGATACCCCGTTGAAATGATCATCAACCGTCACTCTTAGGTATAAAGTCATTAGGGGTCAGACGCCCAGCGAGTAGACCGATCAAGCGACCCACACAGACTACCGCCATGATGACGCCGGCGACCGGCATAACCCCGCGAAACAGAACCACCGGAATATCGAGCGAGATGAGCTGGCGAGTCCAGCCGAAGCTCATCACGGTAATCCATCCGTAATAGGCCAGACAGGCTGAGAATGCCGTCATCAGTAGCAGATTAATGACCAGCACGATACGTTGTACCAAATCAGGCAATAGCACCAGAAACCCATCGAAGCCGAGGTGTTCGTTGGTGCGGGTCAGATAGGCGGCACCAATGAAGGTCAGCGCCGCCAAGATATGGGCCGGTAATTCCTCACCCCAGCTTACTGAGGCATTGAGAACAAAGCGGCTGAACACGGCATAGTTCAACAGTATCAACAATAATCCGGCGATGGCAATGATCAGCCAATCGAGTACCCGGATCAGAATCAGATCAGCAATGCGTATGAAACCGGAAAGTGTCATGGCACAGCTTCCCCCGTCGCCGGAGTGCATAGCATGCTCCGGCTCATGGATATTTAATGATGTGCAAGCAAGCTATCGGCGTTTTTTTGGACGGCCTGCTTTATTGGGATCTGACTACGGCGAGCGTGGCTTCGACCATATCGGCACCCACCGTATCGACGAACAGTGGATTCTGATAAAGCGGTGCGGCGGCTTCTTGGAAGGCCGGGAAATCGATCTCGTCGATCTGGATATGCGGTGCCAAGGTTTCAAGTACCTGGCGATCAGTTTCGTCACCCCAGGCGAAGGTCCAGGATGACATCTCCCTGGCGATCCGCTCAATGGTTGCCCTGACCTCGGGATCCATGCGGTTCAGGAGCATTTCGCTGAACAGCAGAAAAGTCGGCAGGTAAATATGATTGGAAATAGCAAGATAGTCCTGAACTTCGTACAATCGAGCAGAGTGAACCACATGGGCCGGGTTCTCCTGACCGTCGATCACCCCCTGGTCGAGTGCTGAGTAGACTTCACCGAAAGA
>SKOM01000192.1 GCA_007120095.1 Candidatus Competibacteraceae bacterium
ACCAGGATGGCCAACACCAGCTCAGGGCAAGCGTCGGCGGTCTCTCGTAATTTTTCCAGTGGATCAAGGATTGCGTGACTCATCATACCAACCGATGATCGTCAAGACTCAAATTAGGATAAATCGGCAAACAAATGACCTGGTCGGCAATCGACAGATGATCCGTCTCCGGCAAGGTGAATATTTCCGGCGACTGCCCCCTCAACCTGCCATCGCTCAATATCAATCAGCCCGCTGTACCGTGCGCCATTGTCTTCACCGGATAATTCGCAGCACACACTCGGTTGCCAAGAGGACAGTCGTTGTGGGCACTATTGCCTCCTGATCGTTTAACGGTCGTATGCAAAGCTTCGCACAATAGCGGCGATAGTGTCCACTAGGGATGACGCGGTTGATGATGCCGATGTTGCATTAAAAACAGTCGTGGGTAATCGTCGGATTTATGAGGAAGAGGGCGCTTAAGGCAGGGGGGCTGAACGCTTACGAGTCATTGCGTTTCGCGAGGCGGGGCTGGATGGTCAACGAGCCGAGAAACAGCCATTGCATATCTGTAGTTCTCAAACTACACTTACACTATGCTCGATATCAAACAGACCGACACGTACCGGAAATGGGAGCGCAAGTTGCGAGATCAACGGGCCAAGGCGCTGATTGCAGCGCGTGTCTTCCGTCTGGCCAATGGCTTGCCAGGGGATGTTCAGCCTGGAGGGCAAGGCGTCAGCGAGCTGCGCATCCATCATGGCCCTGGATACCGTGTCTATTTCAAGCAGCGCGGCAACGAAATCGTCATTCTTCTGTGCGGTGGCGACAAGAGTACGCAGCAGCGCGATATCGAAACAGCACAGCGTCTTGCAGCAGAGTGGGAGGCGTTATGAGCGACAAAATCTTTGACTATGACCCAGCCGCCGCTCTAGAAAGCGAGGAGGCGATTGCGGTGTTTCTGGCGGATGCGCTAGAAACGGGGGACTGCGCTTACATTGCCAAGGCGATGGGCGTGGTAGCACGCGCCAAAGGCATGAGCGAGCTTGCCCGGGAAACTGGGCTATCCCGCGAGCAGCTTTATCGCTCTTTCAGCGAGCAGGGAAATCCCACGCTGAAAACCATGCTGGCCGTGATGCGAGCCCTTGGCGTTGACCTAACGGCTCGCCCGCATGAGCCAGCCGATTGATAAGAACAAAAGGGATAGACCTTTTAATTCGCTACGATGCCGATGCCTCTCCCTAATCCGCCAGCAACCCTTCAAGACTGTCCGCCGTCAGAATCCGCGCTACCCATACATCCAATTGCGCATCACTCGCTTGGGTAAAACGCTCATCTGCCCATGCGGGCAACTCGCCAAAGATCGGGGAGGTTAGTGTCAGCATTGCGACCGTTCCTGTCGCTGTGTAGTCAGCTATACGGCGCTTGCCAAAAAAAAAGTGCGCCGCAGCGCACTTTTTAATAATCCGCAGTCAGGGTTTATTTATCAAAACCCATAGGACCGGTGCGGGCGGCTGCGACAGCCATTCCGGCGATTTCGTCATCCGACAAATGCAGCTCCTCATCAAGCTGATGCTCGGTGCGATCAAACGGCTTGTACACCGTTACCGCTATAGCAATTAGATTTTTTGAAATTTCAAAAGCATAATAGCTATCGTTCATCAACTGAGTCGCCATAGCCGGCGAAATTTTCTTCTTGCCTACCAACCGATCCAAACGGCCATTGTTGAGAATATCATGACGTTCGATGCCCTCCCGCAATTCATCCATCTTGACCATGGGATTTTCCCCTGGCGCGGTCAGCACTTGATGCAGTTCATGCAGCAATAGAGCAATATGCCGACGCATCTCAACATATTCCTTTTTCAAATCCTCATTAGATGAGTTGACCGCTGTGACTAAATTGGACTGCATGAGTTTCAGATCCCTGAAGGCCTCAACCAGATACTGATTGGACGCACGCAAGGCGAACGCCTGGCGGGCCTGCACACCATCGGCCGTACGCAACTGGGTCATGAACTCCAGCAGATCATGTTGCAGGGGTCTGACCCGACGCTGGTAGTAGTCCTCAACATCGATCAACTTCATTTTCTTGGGTGGCTCGGCTAAAGTTTCCAGCTCCTCGCCTTTGCGCAGTTTTGCCGGGTCAGTGTTCAAGGCTAAAGCTATCACTTCCAGCGAGTTATCGAACACATGGTGGATTTCCTTGCGAGCGGCTTCCAAACCGGTGTCGGGAGTAAGCAGCGCGGTTTTGCCAATGTATTTGGGCTGAATGGCGGATACCGGCTTAGACTTAATCTTACGTTCGAGGAAATCAGCCATCCAGCGGGCAAAGGGCAGCCACACCAACAGGCCGACGACATTAAACAGGCTGTGGAACACCGCCAGCCGCAGCGTGTAATCGTCTCTGGCCAGACCGATGAAATCCCCAATGACCTGCACCGCCCACAAGAACTGGTGGATGAACAACAAGGCCAATGCCCCGACCGTCACATTAAACATCAGATGGGCAGCCGCCAGACGCTTACCGGCAATATTGGCGCTGAACGCCCCCATGATAGCCGTAATCGTGGTTCCAACATTAGAGCCGATAGCGAGCGCCAAGGCATTTTCATACGTGACTTGACCGGTCGCTAAAGCGGCAATCGTCAACACCAAAGTCGCATGGCTGGATTGCATCACCACCGTAGCCACAATCCCTAAGCCGGTATAGATCAGCAACCCCTTGGTGCCAGGCACCGCGTAAGCGGCTAAATCAATGGTTTGTGAAATGGCCTCGAAGCCTTCTTTCATGAAGTGGATACCGAGGAATATCATCCCAATCCCGGCCAAGATATAGCCTAATCCCACCTGGGCTTTGGATTTGGTAAAAATTAGGATGATACCGAAGAGCAACATCGGCATGGCATAAGCCGAAATATTGACGCGCAAGCCGAATCCGGCAATCAGCCACGCCCCAGTAGTGGTACCGAGATTAGCACCGAAGATCACGCCAATACCTTGGTAAAGTCCCATTAATCCGGCACTGAGAAATGACACCGAGATCAGCGTAACCAGCGAACTGGATTGGGTCAGTGTGGTTGCCACCGTACCGAAGGTGACGCTTTTCCACAAACGATCCGTGGAACGGCGCAAAATATTTTCCAGTGTGCCTCCGGTGAAGGCTTTAAACCCTTCTCCCAGGGCCATCATGCCGAAGAGAAATATGGCCACGCCACCGGCAATTTCTGCAAAATCACTACTTTGTGTCATGCCGTAGCCTAACACAAGAAAAATAACGCCTATGAAAGCTAAACGGTACATAAGTATGGGTTCCCCTTTGTTCGTGCTTTGTAATAGTTCAACGGCGTACTGTCGATCAAAATCGCGCTTCCATTGCACGGTTTATGATGCCATAGTCAGGGGTGTTTGTGACGTTTTTGCTACAATTTTATGGCAGGAACGGCAAGAAATTTTGCACTAAACGGTAATCGCTAAACGCTAGTACATAGGCAGCACCCAGCCCGCGATCCGGGTCGGGTTTAAACCAGTCTTTGGCAAGGGGTTTAAATAAAAACTATCAACGCATCGGGTCAATAGTGCTCAGAGAATCGGTAACCCGTGCCGCGCACGGTCTGGATCAAGTGATGCTGCCCAAACGGCTCCAAACTCTTACGCAAACGGCGGACATGGACATCAACCGTGCGCTCTTCAACATACACACTACGTCCCCAAACCCGATCCAGAAGCTGGCTGCGGCTGTAAACCCGTTCAGGATGCGCCATGAAGAAAGCCAGCAGACGGTACTCGGTGGGCCCTAAATCGACGATCTCGTCCCGACAAGTCACCTGCTGAGTATTGTGATCTAAGACTAAATCACCGATCTGGAATGGGCCATCGCCATGCTCAGGGGTGCTGCGGCGCAATACCACCCGAATCCGGGCCAGCAATTCACGCATGGAAAACGGCTTGGTGATGTAGTCATCCGCACCGCTTTCCAGGCCCCTGACTTTGTACTCGTCTTCAACCCGGGCGGTTAACATGATGATCGGGACATCCTGAGTGAGTTCGTCTTGCTTGATCTGCCGTACCAAGTCGATGCCACTGCCACTCGGTAGCATCCAATCGACTAAAATAAGATCAGGCACCGTTTCCGCCAACAATACTCTGGCCTCATGACTGTCGGCGGCTTCAATGATTTCATAGCCCGCAGCGTGCAACGCAAAACGCAACATATCGCGAATCGGCTTTTCATCTTCGATGATTAACAGATTAGGCACAGCGTATAATCCCAGAGTGGTTGAGTGAGCGCAAAATTATGTAAGAAATATTATTTATTTTTTCATGCTACAAGATATTTTGTCATCTTAAAAGCGCTAAGTGACCGATCCAGTATCCGGTGGCCAAGCTCCGCATAAACCGCTATGCTGAAAGTTTCCGCACTCACTAAAACTACTCTGTATGGCGACCACGCATAAAATGCCCAAATCGTCGCGGCGGTCGGTGCGCCGCCAAGCCTGGACTTGCTGGGCCGAGACCGGCACCGCTCCCGTGGCCTCCTCCCGT
>SKOM01000132.1 GCA_007120095.1 Candidatus Competibacteraceae bacterium
CCCGGAACCGCCATGTCCAAACCCAGTAAAGATCCTACCCCGTTCCACCACACCTTACTGGGCTATTGCTTCGCCCCTTGGCATCTGCGACAGTTACCCAGCGATACGCCAGAAAATCGCCACCGGCGCAACGTCTGGTGTCGTGATCACTGCGCTACGTTCGCCGGGCGCTGGTTTATTGTGGCCATCGCCGCCTGGCTGATTCAGTTCTCTCCGTTAGGTGGGTTGTTCATCATTTTCGGTTGGCCTACCTTAGCGTTGTTAGGGCTGATCGCTTTCATTATCGGGATTGCCCATCTGGTCGCGCAGATCATGGCGAAAAAAAAAGCCGGGCCACCGCCGATTGATCCACCGGTTGACCGCGATGAATGATGCGTAAATCGTAGCGGGCGAGTAGAATTGACAGTTTCTCTTGTGACTGATTAACCGAATACTGCTGATGTCGTCTTCTACCATTGATCATTTCCAGGCGTTTGGACTGCCTGACCCTATCATGCAAGCGGTCGATGCGGCGGGTTATGAACCCCCGTCGCCCATTCAAGCCGAAGCCATTCCACCCCTGCTGGCCGGTCGTGATTTGCTCGGTCAGGCCCAGACGGGTACCGGCAAGACTGCTGCTTTTGCTTTGCCGCTGCTTAGCCAAATCGATCTGCATCAACCCCACCCGCAATTGCTGGTGTTGACTCCGACCCGTGAATTGGCGCTACAAGTCGCTGAAGCCATGCAAACTTACGCCCGGTTTCTCCCCGGCTTTCATATCTTGCCGATTTACGGCGGCCAGGGCATGGTCACGCAACTGCGTTCATTGCGCCGTGGCGTTCATGCCGTAGTCGGTACCCCAGGACGGATTCTCGATCACCTGGGGCGCGGTACCCTGCAACTCGATCATCTGGTCGCTGTGGTACTCGATGAAGCCGATGAAATTCTGCGTATGGGCTTTATCGACGATGTGGAACAGATTCTGCAACATACCCCGGCTGCAAAACAGATGGCTTTGTTCTCAGCCACATTACCCGCAGCCATTAAACGGGTCGCGGTTCAACACATGCGCGATCCGGTTGAGATCAAAATTGCCTCACGCACCACCACCGCCACCGCCATCGAGCAACGCTATCTGCTGGTCAATACGGTTCACAAGCTCGACGCTCTGACTCGGGTGCTGGAGCATGAGGAATTTGACGCCATGCTGGTGTTTGTGCGCACCAAAACCGCTACCGTGGAACTGGCTGAAAAACTCGAAGCCCGCGGTTTTGCCAGCGCCGCCCTGAATGGCGATATTGCCCAGCCCTTGCGTGAGCGCACCGTGGAACGGCTGCGTAACGGTCAGTTGGACATTGTCGTTGCTACCGATGTGGCAGCCCGCGGGCTGGATGTAGAGCGCATCAGCCATGTGGTGAATTACGACATCCCCACCGATGTCGAAGCCTATGTCCACCGCATTGGCCGTACCGGCCGCGCCGGGCGTAAAGGGATTGCGATTCTGTTTGCTTTGCCACGGGAACGGCGCATGTTGCGCGTTATCGAGCAAACCACTCGGCAAGCCATGACGCCGATGCCGGTGCCCACTCTGAGCGCGATTGCTGATCGGCGCAGTGCGCGTTTTCTGGAAAACCTGCGCGAAGTATTAGAGGAAACCCTGGAAGAGGGTACCCTAAGCCCTTATCGGGAGTTGCTGAACGATTTTTTACACGCTCAAGACATCGATCCCATCGATGCGGCAGCAGCCCTCACCTATATGGCGCAGAAAGACCGCCCGCTGTTTGCCGGTGATGAACCCGAACCCACGTTTGCGGATAAACCACCGCGAGAATCTCGTGAATACCGTCCCAAAAATCAACGCCGGGTGCAACGTCCTCCCGAGGACGGTCTATGCCGTTACCGGATTGAAGTGGGCCGCAATGATGGAGTGATGCCGAAAAATATCGTCGGGGCTATTGCTAATGAGATTAATCTCAACAGTCGGCGCATCGGTCAAATTCAGCTCTATGACGATTACAGCACGGTGGATTTACCCGACGATCTACCCGCCGCCAGCTTGCAGCATCTGCAAAAAGTCTGGGTCTGCCAAAAGCAACTGCGCATCAGTCCACTCGATGCCCAGGCTCCAGGGCCAGCGCGTCACACTCACAGGGCGGATCACTCGCAGCAGCCGTCACGCGCCCCACGCCGGTCGAAATATTGATCCATGGCCGCCAGCCGTTTATTACTGGTTGACGCGTCTTCGTATTTATTCCGCGCTTATCATGCTATGCCGGCGTTGAACAACCGCCACGGTCAACCGACCGGAGTGTTGTTCGGGGTGCTGAATATGCTGCGCAAGTTGCTGCGCGACCAGCCGAGTGATTATCTCGGGGTGGTTTTTGACGCCCCAGGGCCGACGTTTCGTGCTGAACGGTTTGCCGACTACAAGGCCAACCGGCCCAGTATGCCGCCGGAACTCGCCGCGCAAATCCAGCCCCTGCACACCACTATCCGGGCTATGGGGCTGCCCCTGCTGTGTGTGTCCGGCGTCGAGGCTGATGATGTGATCGGTACTCTCGCCCGCCAAGCTGCACAGATGGGCTGGGATGTGTTGATCATCACCGGGGATAAAGATTTGGCCCAATTGGTCGATGAGCACATCACGTTGCTCGATACCATGAACAACACCCGGCTGGATCCAGACGGAGTCAGGACTAAATTTGGCGTAGCTCCCGATACAATGGCGGACTATCTGGCGCTGACGGGCGACACATCGGACAATATCCCCGGCGTTCCCGGCGTGGGGCCAAAAACCGCCGCCCGCTGGTTGCAACAATACGGTTCGCTCGATGCCCTCATCGCCCAAGCCGATGCCCTCAAGGGCAAGGTCGGCGCTGCTTTGCGCGACCATCTCGACCAACTGCACCTCTCGCGGCAGCTCACGGCCATCGACTGTGAGCTGCAACTCGATCTCACCCCCACCCAACTGCAACCCAGCCCCCCGGATATTACAACGCTCAGCACTTTATATCGCCAGTTCGAGTTTAGAAACTGGCTGGAGGAGTTAGCGCAAGATTCAGCCCCCGAACAGACCCAGGCCCCCACACCGACGGTCGATTACGCTCTGATCACCGACCAGGCGGAGTTCGACGTTTGGCTCCAGCGTCTGGAACAACAACCCTTGCTGGTGCTGGACACTGAAACTGACCGCCTCGATTATCTCCAGGCGCGGCTGGTAGGTTTATCATTCGCTGTCGCCCCCGGTCAGGCAGCGTATATTCCCTTGGCGCATGAGTATCCCGGTGTGCCTGAACAGCTTGACCGGGAACAGGTATTAGCGCGGCTGAAACCGCTGCTTGAAGATCCCCAGCGCCCGAAACTCGGTCAAAATCTAAAATACGATAGCCATAGTCTGGCCAATCACGGCATCCGTCTGGCCGGCATTCAGCATGACACGCTGTTGGCTTCGTATGTGCTCAATTCGACCGCCAGTCGCCATAATCTGGATTCGCTGGCCGCTCAGCATCTCGGCATCACCACCACCCGCTATGAGGACATCGCGGGCAAAGGGGCCAGGCAACTGAGTTTCGACCAGATCGCTGTGGAACAGGCCGGCCCCTATGCTGCCGAAGACGCCGACATCACCCTGCGCCTGCACCACACACTCTGGCCGCGCTTGCAAGCCGTTCCCGCCCTGGAACACCTGTACACCGAGCTGGAAATTCCGTTGATCCCGGTGTTAATGGGCATGGAACGCTGTGGGGTGCGCATCGACAGCGAGCGTCTTGCCCAGCACAGTCACGAACTGGGCCAGCGCTTGTCGGAACTGGAGCAACGGGCCTATGATGAGGCAGGAGAATCGTTTAATCTCAATTCGCCTAAACAATTACAAACCATTTTATTTGAACGCCAAGGCCTGCCGGCGCTAAAGAAAACCCCAAAAGGTCAGGCGTCCACTGCTGAGAATGTCTTGCAGGAACTGGCCGAACGGGGCTACCCACTCCCCCGTTTGCTGCTTGAGCACCGGACGCTGAGCAAACTGAAATCCACGTACACCGATAAGCTGCCGCAGTTGGTCAACCCGCACACCGGGCGGGTGCATACCTCTTATCATCAGGCCGTCACCAGCACCGGGCGCTTATCCTCCTCTGATCCGAATCTGCAAAACATCCCGATTCGCAGCGCCGAAGGTCGGCGTATTCGGCAAACCTTTATTGCCGCCGATGGCTATCGCCTGTTAGCGGCGGATTATTCCCAGATCGAATTGCGGATTATGGCGCATTTATCCGCCGATGCTGGTCTGCTGGCTGCTTTTGCCGCCGATCAAGACATTCACCAAGCCACCGCCGCCGAGGTATTCGGCCAGGCCCTGGACGCGGTCAGTGCTGAACAGCGGCGAGCGGCCAAGGCAATTAATTTCGGCTTGATGTACGGCATGTCAGCCTTTGGGCTGGCGCGGCAACTGGGTATCGAACGCCCGGCAGCGCAAACCTATATCGAGCGCTATTTCAGTCGTTATCCTGGGGTGCGTGAGTATATGGAACAGACCCG
>SKOM01000125.1 GCA_007120095.1 Candidatus Competibacteraceae bacterium
CCGTCGCTTCGCAACCGGACACTGAGAGTAGCGTCGATCCAGCACTGGAAACTGCGCCTGAAGCCACCGTCGCTTCGCAACCAGACACTGAGAGTAGCGTCGATCCAGTACTGGAAACTGCACCTGAGAGGACTGTCGATTCGGAACCAGACACTGAGAGTAGCGTCGATCCAGTACTGGAAACTGCACCTGAGAGGACTGTCGATTCGGAACCAACGGTGCACATTGACGCCGCCGCCTTGGCACCCATTCCTATCTCGCAACCAACAGACGGCCGACTGGATGAGCGTTGGCTACGGCAACAAAATCCCAATCACCTCACCATTCAAATTGCCGCCAGCGACGATCTTCAGGCATTGCGCGAGTACGCTGCAAGCTTAACACTGAATACCGAACTCACTTGGTTTCGCAGCCGCCGTAATGGACGAGACTGGTATTCATTAGTCACAGGCCAATATCCTAATTCCGCTAGCGCCCAGACCGCCCTGGCCAATCTACCGACGAGAGTCCGTCGCAATCAGCCTTGGATTCGCAACTTTGGCTCCATTCAACAGGACATTGACAATGCCCGGTGAGTCCCAGTACTGGAAGTCATCGGGACAATTTGTGCTGGAGTAGAGGCGGTTTGCGCATCACCCCTACTCCATGTTTTCAGAACGGCTGGCATTATCCAGACAGGTTCCGACGTGATGAAAACCACCTTAAACCGGATCTGAATTTTCTGGTGGCCGATTGATAAACAATAGTAAGTCAGCCTCGCCACGGGTCAAACCGCAGATTTCCATAAGCTGTTCACGGCTGGCTCCCTGCACTGCTAAACGGATAGCGTGTTGGTAAGACCCTTGCTCAGGATCTCGGAGCAGCATTTGCTCTTGTTGACCTGCTATCATTTGTAAGCGTTGTGCCATTTCAGTTTGCCGCTGATCGGCAGCCATTTCGCTGGTACACAGCGCGCTCAGCGCCCCGCGCAAGGACAGCACCGTCGTTTCTTGGTTCATCAGGCGCTGCTGCAACGCCTTGACACGAGCGGCTGACCATAAAGCAACGCCCAAGGCTGTTACGGTCAATAGCAACAATACCCCTGCGATTACAGCCATCAATGTGTAATCATACATAATCATCCACATGCCGACCTGCTAAACCGTCAGAAGATTGATCTTGAGGACGCTCCCTGATGCTGACTGGTTTGCGCGGTGGCGGCTGCCGCTCGTGTGGCTCGTCCTCACGATCCGCGACATTGCGTCTGGGCCAAGGCGGATGTACTGGTTTTACCGGATCAAGATCGGCTGGCATATTAACGGCCCCGTGTGAAGTCATTGTTGCGTGCTGGCACGGCTAATCGCCTGTCCAGTCCGTCATGCGCGCTCGCAAACGCAGCAACGCCTGACCGTGCAGTTGACAAACTCGTGATTCACTGACACCCAGCACCTCTCCAATTTCACGTAGGTTGAGCTCGTCATCATAATACAAAGACATGACCAATTTTTCCCGCTCTGGCAGACGAGTGATTTCTTGCGCCAGTGCGCGCCGAAAACTCTCAGCCTGGACGTGCTGTAATGGGTCGAACTCATGGCCGGGCAGATTATCCTCACCCTCTGAATCCGGGTCAAAAATTTGTTGAAAACTTAAAACCTGGGAGCATACAGCATCCCTAACCATATGCTGATAATCATCTAAAGTTACCTGTAACTCATCGGCAACCTGGCGGGGCTGAGCTTCACGCCCCTGTCGATGCTCCACAACACGGATCGCCTCGCTGACTCGGCGAGCATTGCGATGCACCGAGCGCGGCGTCCAATCGGAACGCCGCAATTCGTCGAGCATAGCACCACGGATGCGAATACCGGCATAGGTTTCAAAGCTCGCCCCTTGGGTAGGGTCATACTGCTGTGCGGCTTCCAGCAAGCCGACAACCCCAGACTGAATCAAGTCATTGATCTGGACATCGGCTGGCAGACGTCCTGACAGATGATAAGCAATGCGTTTGACCAGTGGAACATGCTGATCAACTAGCTGATTACGATTAAAGCTGTGGGTCGTATACATCGCGGATCCGGGAATCATAACGCCCCCGGTGATTAAAAACCCGAACCGACCAGACGCTCGACAAAAAACTCGATGCGTCCACTGCTGCCGGAGGGCAAAGGCCATTTATCGGCTTTACGGGCGATCTCATTGAAAGCTCGGCCCGCTGGGCTGCCAGGATACAGCACGGTCACTGCCTCCTGGCGCTGCACGGCTTTACGCAGACAGTCGTCATACGGTATGGCCCCCGTATAATCCAGCGTCACATCGAGGAAGCGGCTACAAACCGCTGCCAGCTTATGAAATAACCGGTGCCCTTCATCAGCATGGCGCACCATATTGGCGAGCACCCGGACTCGGGAGATATCATGCTCCCGGCTGAGCACTTTAATCAAAGCGTAAGCGTCAGTGATAGATGCCGGCTCATCGCAGACGACAATTAGCACTTCCTGAACGGCGCAACAAAAGCTGATCACACTGTCATGCAAACCCGCCGCCGTATCGACCACTAATACATCGACGGGTCGATCTAACTCACTGAACGCTCGAATAAGCCCTACATGCTCGGCAGGAGCAAGATCAGCCATACGCGCTACGCCGGAAGCGGACGGAACGATGGAGATTCCGGCTGGCCCCTCGATGAGAATATCCTCCAAGGCTACCCGACCAAGCAGAACCTGTGAGAGATCACGGTGCGGCTGTAGACCCAACAAGACATCCACATTAGCCAATCCCAAATCGGCATCCATAAGCATCACCCGGCGTCCATACTGGGCTAGTGCGACAGACAGATTGACCGAGACGTTGGTCTTGCCGACTCCGCCCTTGCCACTTGCTACCGCGATGACCTGCACAGGCCGAGAGGTTGCGTTAGCCGTACTGCCGACCTGGGTAGGGTGTTGTGCTAGGTTCTGATGATCAAGCTGACACACGATTTTGTCGACTCAAATGGTTAGGGTTTGGCTGATGACCCGAATCTGTAGCAGATTGTTCGGCGTTCGTCTCACAGAGCCTGATCGCTTGGTCAATCAAACGTTGTAGTTGGGCAGGCTGCAAATCATCCGATACCCGCGGTCCCTCGCTGACATACATTATGGGCAATCCACCATTGGTCAGGGCTGATAACACCGGCCCCAAACTGGTCGCCTCATCGACTTTGGTCAGCACTAATCCTGACACAGGCAAATGCGAAAAAGCGTGGAAGGTCTGTTGCAAAACGGCTTGTTGTGTGCTGGCTGCAATGACCAGCAGAGTCTGAAGATTCGGTATGGCCGCCAAGCCAGCCATGTGCTCAGCCAGACTCAAGTCACGCTGGCTCATGCCAGCAGTGTCAACAAAAACCCTTGATTTATCCTGTAATCCGGTAAGAATATCAGCTAATTCTTCCCCTGTCCGGGCCAAATAAACCGGCACACCGAGTAGCTGACCGAAAATTTGCAATTGCCGATGGGCACCGATGCGGTGAGCATCGGTTGTAACCAACGCCAAAGAATGCTGACCATGGCGCTGCATATAGCGCGCGGCCAGCTTGGCGACGGAGGTGGTTTTGCCTACACCGTTAGGACCGACCAAGGCCACCACGCCCTCACTGGCCAACTGTGCCTCAGATGCGACCGGCAAGCGCCGTGCTAAAAGTTGTAATGCTTCGTTCCACGCATAGTCTGGATCATCGATATGGCGGGTCTCGGTGGCAACCTCCCGCGCCAGCACCGACTCAAGACCCAGTCGCTCCAGCCGATGGATTAATCGAGCGCGATCGGGTTCACGCAGCCGCAAGTCATTCCAAGCCAAACTGGCCAGTTGATCTTGAAGCATCCCCCGCAGGCTTTCGATTTCGCGCCGCATCGCCACCAAGGTAGGATCCTGAGACCATACCACCTGACGGTGGGGGCTGGACTTGGGTGCAAAGCTGGAGCGATCATCGTGCAGTGTAGACGGTTCGGCAAGCTCCTCTGACTGTGGCTCAGGCCAGTCATGTTCAGCATGGGAGGGCAGCGTTTCCTCCAACGATTCGAAACGTTGCGAAGACTGTCGCACACCGTTCCAAGGCGATGCGGCAGGCTCATTGCTCTCAGCCATCTCACTGACCGCGTCTGGGTCATAGTCCACCGCCGAGACAATTTCAATGCCTCCTTCCACCCGGCGACTGGAAAGAATCACCGCGTCCGGCCCCTGCCCTTCACGAACCATCCGAATAGCCTGGCGCATATCCGGGGCAAAAAAACGTCTTATTTTCATGATTTTAACCAGTCAAAGCCGTCAATTCAATTTAAAACCAAGTAATTACTTATGTTACTCTCTCCCTATGGTTGCCACCACGCGGATGCGCTTGTTATCTGGAATTTCCGTATAGGCCAGCACATGCAACCCCCTCACAGTGGATCGCAGCCAACGCGCTATCCAGGGACGGATGTCGGGAGACACCACCACTACGGCAGGTTCACCTGCCATTTC
>SKOM01000089.1 GCA_007120095.1 Candidatus Competibacteraceae bacterium
GATGGTGCCAATCGGTGCGCGAGAAGCGCAAGTCATTAAAAATATCCTCACCACATGCCCACCAGACGGCCTGGAAGTACTCGCGCCAGGCCAACTGCTTAATAAAGGTTTCGGCTTGCCGTGGTGAATACCGGGCATAGATTCGCTCACGGATGTGCGGCAGTGTCACCACACCCCGGGTAATGTAGGGCGACAGCCGGGACACGGCACCAGTAATATGATTGCGGGTTTTACGGTAAGCCAGTGGATCAACCGCGTCGATCCGCTCCAGAATCTCGGGGTAACTGAGCACTTGGCTCATGATTGTCGGCCCTGTCTGCGCTGACGGCGGCAGCGCTCGCTACAATAACGGATGTCGGCCCATTGCCCGCGACTGCGCCACGATTTGCGGTTGGTAAACGGTCGCTGACACACCGCACAGACCTTGGTTTCCGTATTGCTCGCTAGACTGCTAGGATACTGACGTATGCGTGCCACTGTGATCTACCCTCATCAATTGTTTGCTCCCGCTGCCCACCCGGCGCTAGCCAGGGATCGTGTGGTTTACCTGGTGGAAGAGCCGTTACTGTTCACCTACAACCCCATACACCGCCAGCGCCTGCTGTTGCATCGCTTATCCCTGCACGCCTACCAGGCGGAACTGGAGGCCGCCGGTTACACCGTTCGCTACATCGCCCTACCCCACGATTCAGCCCGCGTGTTTGCTCAACTTGTGGAAGAAGGTGTGACCGCCATCGATGTGGTCGATACCACAGACCACTATCTTGAAGCAGCCATCACCGCCGCCGCCCATCGCTATGATATGCGATTACAGCGTTATGACTCGCCGCTGTTCCTGCTGCCCAAAACCGAAGCCTGTGAGCGTTACCACGCCAGCCGCCGTTTTATGGCCAAGTTTTATCAACAACTGCGCCGCGATTACGCCATTTTATTAACCGACCAGGGCAAACCGCTGGGCGGACGCTGGAGCTTCGACGCCGATAATCGCCACAAACTCCCGCGTTCCCTGACCCTGCCAGCCGATATCACCTGGCAGAACGGGCCATCAATCGATGCGGCGCTACAGTGGCTGGATACCCTACCCAGTGTTACCTGCTACGGCACGGCGCAGGTCTGGCTACCCTATACCCGCGTCGGTGCCCAGGCCGCTCTCGACCACTTTCTGAGCGAGCGCTTTGCCCACTTTGGGCGCTATGAGGATGCTTTGAGTCGTGATCATGTGCGTCTGTTCCACTCGGCACTGTCACCGCTGTTGAACATCGGCCTGTTGACACCCCGACAGGTACTCGATGCGGCGCTGGCCTATGGCCATGAGCATCAGATACCGATCAATTCACTGGAAGGCTTTGTGCGCCAACTGCTGGGCTGGCGAGAGTTTATTCGTGCGGCTTATGAAGTGGATGGGGTGACTTTACGCACCCGGAACTTCTGGCAACATACTCGGCCATTGCCCACCACACTGTGGACCGGCGAGACGGGCCTCTGGCCGGTGGATCACTGTATCCAAACCGCACTGCGCTACGGCTATACCCACCACATCGAGCGCTTGATGGTGCTGGGTAATTTTATGCTGCTGACTCGCAGCAATCCCGATGCGGTCTATAACTGGTTTATGGGCCTATACGTCGATGCTTACGACTGGGTGATGGTGCCGAATGTGTACGGTATGAGCCAGTTTGCCGACGGCGGCCTGTTTGCCACCAAGCCGTACATCAGCGGCAGCAATTATCTGAAAAAAATGTCCAACTACCCCAGTGGCGACTGGGAAACCCTCTGGACCAGTCTATACTGGCACTTTATCGCCACACATCGGGACTTATTTTTGAATAATCATCGCCTCAGCATGATGCCGCGTTTATGGGACAAGATGGACGCCGCTAAGCGGGCGCAACACCAGTCACACGCCGAAGCGTTTTTGCGGGAGTTTTCAGAAGTGCCCGAACACTATTAGATTTCCACCATTTCGAAATCATTTTTACCCGCACCACATTCCGGGCATTCCCAATCCGCTGGCACATCCTCCCAGCGGGTGCCTGCGGCAATGCCGTCATCGGGCCAGCCTTTTTCTTCATCGTAAATAAAGCCGCACACCAGACACATATACGTTTTATATTCCATATTATTTAAATACTTGGTATCTTTTGATTTAAAGACTAATTATGCCACAATTCCCTGACCAGCGAAAGTACGGGGTCTGACCGCGCACTGAGTCAATACACCTTGGGATAACCAGGAGGTTGGCGCTTAAAGCGTTTATAACTCCATAGATACTGCTCAGGACGGCGGCGTATGGCCTGCTCTACCGCCTGATTTAAGGCCGCCACCGATTCGGTCAACGGTGCCTCGGCGATAGCGGCGGTTAAGCGTTCAAAATGCAAGCGATAGCCGCGTCCCCAGGCCAGACGCTCGGCATACAGCAACACAACCGGGGTGTGATTTCTGCTGGCCAGCCGCGACAGCAAGATCATGGTATTGGCCGCTTGGCCGAAAAAGGGAGCGTAGATCCCGCCCTCATCGCCCGGATCTTGATCCGGCAAAATGCCCAAGGCATGACCCTGGCGCAGAGTCTGCACTAAGCGGCGCACACCGCGCTGATCCGTCGCCACCAATTGGGCACCCAGCCGGGCGCGGGCGGCGCAAATCAGGTGATCAACTTCCTCACCCAGACGGCTGGGACGATACAGGGTGGTCAGCGGCCCCAGACTGGATAGATACAGCCCTGCCACCTCCCAAGCCCCCAGATGCGGGGTAATGGCGATGGCTCCCCGCCCTTCTGCCAGCGCCGCCTGCCACTCCGCTTGGCCTTCCACTGCACGCACCTTAGCCAGTACCTTATGACCGGGCCATAACCATAAGGGACCGAGCTCCAGCAGTCCTTTGCCGGTTTCAGTAAGGTTACGACGCAACAGCCGCCGCCGGGCGCGGGGTTCAAGTTCCGGCAAGCACCGTTGCACATTGATGGCGACGATCCGCCGCAGCGGATTGGGAATCAGCCACGCCAGCCAACCCAGTGCCACACCCACGGCATGTAAGCAAGGCAGCGGTAAGCGGGCGCAACTTCGCAGCAGGCCAATAGCCAGAGTGGTGCGGTTCACCAATCGTCGTCGTCATCAAAATCAAAGTCGAAGTGCGGCTGCATGGCGTCTTCGCCAAGAATCAATGCCCGACGGCGTTGCAGAAACGCCTCGCGCTGGAAGCTATAGGGATCCAGCGCCGCTTCATCCAATAAACGCCCCGCTTGTAACAGCCCGGCGCGGGTATCGATGGCATTCAGCCCGCGCAATCCCCAGCGTAATGTTGACGAGTCGATATGCCGAGCGGGATCCAAAAGCCAGCTATCCACCGGAACCCGCCATACATCACGGGTGGTACTGGGTCCGAATACCGGCAGAACCAGATAATGGCCCTCACCCACACCCCAACGCGCCAACGTTTGGCCAAAGTCCTGACGAGTTTTAGGCAATTCCATGTGGGTCGCAACATCGAACAAGCCGCCGATGCCGAAAGTCGTGTTATAGACCAGACGGGTGGTGCTGCGCAGTGCCTGCTCGAATTCAAGCTGCAATAAATCATTGGCGATTACATGAACTTGAGCGAGGTTACTGAAAAAATTACTGACAGCATTGTTCACCGGCTGCGGTGTGATCGTCTCATAACCACGAGCCAGCGGCTCTAACACCGCCCGATCCAGCCGATCATTAAAGGTGAACATGGCTCGATTAAAACGCTCGAAGCGGTCTTGCGTTTCCTCGAACTCAGCCTGAGCCATGGGTATGCCGCACAGCAGAGCCAGCAGCCCAGCCGATAGCAAAATGCGAAAGCGGGAATGGAACATAAATAGTTTATCCGACAGATTAGACGATCTGCAGCAACCATACCGCAGCCCGCCCTATTGCACAATGGCTCAAGACCAGTCCAGGATTCGCAGCCATGAGCCGCTCCTGCGCGGGTATGGAATTGTACTGGCGGTAAGCCTGCCGTACACTCGGGCGGTGAATCCCCGTCTATGAGGCGATAAATCCCAGCCTGCTGGATTTTGACGATTTAGCAATACCTTGGAATGAGTGATGCTGTGAATACTCGACACCTGCGGATTGTCAGCGGAGGCCAGACCGGTGTCGATCGGGCCAGCCTTGATGTCGCTTTGGATCTCGGTTTACCCGCAGGAGGCTGGTGTCCTAAAGATCGCCGAGCCGCCGATGGCCGGATTCCGGATTGTTACCCCTTGCGCGAAACCTTGGCAAGTGACTATGACACCCGCACCCGGCGCAATGTCGAAGACTCCGACGGCACGCTGATTCTGAACAGCGGGGAACTGGACGGCGGCACCGCACTGACCGCCCACCATGCCGAAGTCATCGACAAGCCCTGCCTGGTGGTGGCTTTAGAGACAGGAATCGAGCCAGCAGCATTTCACACCTGGCTGAATAGGCATCAGATTGCGGTACTGAATGTAGCCGGCCCTCGCGAGAA
>SKOM01000070.1 GCA_007120095.1 Candidatus Competibacteraceae bacterium
GATTGGGGTGAGGTGCTGGGAATTGGCCTCCAGGAGTCCCGGCACGCGGTCGATCAGGGGCTGCGTGCCCTCCAGCAGTTCTACGATAAGATGCGCACGCGCCAACGGGCTGAACTCGACGTGCTGGAACGGGAAGGCCGGGTCGGCATCGGGGTTCTCGGCCGCCCGTACCATAACGATCCGGGTGTCAACCATGGGATCTTCGAGGAACTGCAGCGCGCCGGCCACCCCATCTTCTGGCAGGATGCGCTGCCCCTGGACGCCGACCTTCTGGAGCGGCTCTTCGGGGCCGAGGTTCGTGCTGGCGACATCGAGTCACCGCTGGTGATCGATGATGTCTGGAAGCACAGTTTCTCCGAGCACACGTCGCGCAAGCTCTGGGCCGCGAAATTCATCGCCCGGCATCCTAATCTGATCGCTTTGGAGCTATCGAGCTTCAAGTGCGGCCACGACGCCCCGATCTACTCCGTGATCGAGGAAATCATCGAGCGCTCAGGGACGCCGTATTTCTGCTTCAAGGATCTGGACGAGAACCGTCCTTCCGGATCCATCAGGATACGCACCGAGACCATCGCATATTTCCTGGAACGCTACCAGGCACAATTGCGCCGCTCGCAGGTGGGTTAACCGCTGGACACCAGCAGGGCCGAGGTCAGTTAGGTCGAGAAAGTCCATATTCAGTGAGTCACTTGTTCCGGAGAAGCTATGCTATGAGTGCCCAAACTATCGAAGAACTCCTTTCTTTCCGTTCAGTATCGCAGGATCAGACGGCTGTTGTAACGATGAGCCGCGACGGATTCGACACCACTTCGCGTGCGGATGTTCTCGCGCGGGCTGGCCGTCTCGCGGCTGGGCTGCGGGAGAGTGATCTTGAGCGTGGGGATCGGATTGTGATTCTTGCTCCGAATAGCGCCAACTGGATTGCGTCGGCGCTGGGCGTGATGAATGCCGGTGCTGTGGTCGTACCCCTGGACACTCAGATGCCTGGCGAGGATCTGAAGCATGCTCTGTCGGATTCCAATCCGCGGTTCATCTTTACCACCTCCTCGTTGAAGGATCGCCTTCCGGATGACCTGGAGGACGTGCGGATATACCTGTTCGATGCCGAGTTAGACGCCTCGGACGCTTGGGTAGCCCTGCTTGCAGACGAACCGGCCTCGGCCGTGGCCGAGCAGAATGACGTGGCTACAATCTTCTACACCTCCGGCACGACGGGGCCGCCCAAGGGGGTGCCGTTGACGCACCGGAACCTGAGCAGTAATGTGAAGGCCCTGTGTGCCCAGGAACTTGCCGACGACAGCGACCGGGTTCTGGTTCCCCTGCCGTTTCATCACGTCTCCCCTTTCACTGTGGGTATTCTTATCCCGCTGACGCTGGGAGCACCAATCATCGTGCCTTTCTCGCTGGTAGGGCCGCAGATCGTTCGGGCCTTGCGCGAAGGCGAGGCCACGGTGATGCTGGGTGTACCACGCCTTTACGAGGCGGTATGGAATGCTCTGGAAGATCGCGTTGCCGGGCGGGGCCGGATTGCCGCATTGTTGTTCCGTCAGATGTTGAGTGTTTCGAGTCTGGCGCGACGGCGCT
This sequence comes from Candidatus Competibacteraceae bacterium, assembly GCA_007120095.1. Lineage (GTDB taxonomy): Bacteria > Pseudomonadota > Gammaproteobacteria > Competibacterales > Competibacteraceae > SKOM01. Next base: position 1,585 of record SKOM01000070.1, read on the forward strand.
TCGGCCTGCGCCTGGGTCGGCGGCTGTTTGCCAGCCTGCACAGCCGTCTGGCACCGCGTCTGCGTCTGGTCGTCGCCGGCGGTGCGGCGCTGGATCCCGATCTGGGATGCAAGCTGCAGGCATTGGGTTGGGAAGTGGCCACCGGTTATGGTCTCAGCGAGACCTCGCCGATACTGACCTATAATCCGCCCGACCGTTTGCGGCTGGAAGCTGCGGGCATGGCCCTGCCCGGCGTGGAACTCGCCATCGATGATTCCGACTCATCCAGCGGACGTGGAGAGGTAATGGCCCGGGGATCTAACGTATTCGGCGGTTACCTGAATCTGCCGGAGAAGACCAGCAAGGTTCTCGACGAGGACGGTTGGTTCCGTACCGGAGACACGGGCGAGCTGGATAACGACGGTTATCTGCACTTGTACGGTCGTGAGTCGTCGATGATCCTTCTCTCCGGAGGCGAGAACGTCGATCCGGAGCGTGTGGAGAGGGCCTTGAAGTCCCTCGACGAGTTGCGGGATGTCGGTGTCCTGGCCCACGACGATCGCCTGGCAGCGGTTGTAGTTCCGGAATCGAATCTGTTGCGCGAAGTGACCGGTAAGGATCTAGAAGCACGGGTGAAAAATGTGGTGAAGAAGGCTGCAAAGGAACTGCCCAGCCACCATCGGCCGGGGATCGTCCGTATTGCGCTGGATCCTCTGCCCCGCACGCGCCTGGGCAAGTTGCGTCGACACAAACTGGAGGAACTGTTCGAGAAGCTGGGGCAAAGCGATGCCGTTTCCGAGGCGAAATCCGAACCCGTGTCGGCTGAGTCTATGGCACCCGAAGATCAGCAACTGTTGTCAGATCCCGGCGCAGAGCGCACCTGGAGGTATCTGGCGCAACGTTTTCACGACCTGCGTCTCACTCCGGACAGCAGCCTGGCGGAGGAATTGGGAATTGATTCGCTGAGTTGGGTGGATCTGACGCTGGCACTGCAGGATCGTGCCGGCATCGACCTGGATGATTCGGCGATCGAGAGGGTCGAGACGGTGCGGGATCTTCTGCAGGAGGCCGCCGGTGCCTCTGAAGCCAGGGAGGGGCGTGGCGAATTGAAGCAACAGCTCAGGGAACCCGAATCACTGCTCGACGATGAGCAGAAACAGGACCTGGTGCCGCCTGGGCCGGTACGCCGGATCTTTGGACGAATCGTGCTGGCACCGGCTCGGCTTTTAGGCCGTCTGCTCTTGCGCGTCGAGGTTCAGGGCCGGTTTCCGGATGACGGCCAATACCTGATTGCACCGCGCCATCTGAGCTTCGTCGATCCGCTAGCGCTGCTGCCCGCCCTGAGCAGAAAGCAGCTTGAATCGCTTTACTGGGCTGGCCTGGAGGCCTACCTGTTTTCCAACCGTCTCACCCGTGCATTCAGCCGCACGGCACGTATCCTGCCGATTGATCCCGGTTCAGCACCGCGCAGAAGCCTGGCCATCGCGGCAGCCTGCCTCAAACGGGGTCACAGTCTGGTCTGGTTTCCGGAGGGTGAGCGTTCCCTGGACGGTAAGCTTCAGCGCCTGCGTCCCGGCATCGGGCTGGTTCTGGCGGCGCAGCCGGTGCCGGTAATTCCTGTGTGGATCGACGGCACATGGGAGGTTATGCCGCCGGGGCAAAGTCTGCCCCGCCCCGGCAAGGTGCGGTTGATCATCGGTGACCCTGTTTCCCCCGATACCTACGGAACAGATGAGCGGGAAATCGTCGCAACCCTGCAGTCCAGTCTGGAGACCCTGGGGAAGGTACAGAAGTCTGTCGGCTGAAGATCTGTGGCCGCTGAAAATTCTCGCTCGATTCAATGGAACAACTGGCTCGCCTGGCCTGGCTAATCCAGGGCGCATCTAACTGGCCACCGAAGCCATGGTGGCTGAGCTGCTTAAGAAAGATTAAGGTGGTGGCATGCCGACCGAGTCCAAAACCCCGCTTCGGCGGGGCTTTTTTGTGCACGATTATTGGAACGGGGGTGATGCTAGCTACTCTGCTCGCTGAGTTGTTCGCGCTCACGCTCAATCATGGCATCGCGCAGGGCATTCAGTTTAGGGCTTAAGCCCACCGGATAAATATGTGGGTATTCAAAGCGTTTATGGCTGTCGTCCAGCAGAGTGAGCTGGTCTTGGAAATGCTGGCGAATCTGCTCCAGATCCGGCGGATCAATCTGCAACTCGCCCTCGCGGTACAGCGGTTTGAGAAGAGGCTCAAAGCGCACACTGCGTTTCAGCAGTTTACGGCGCAAATTATCATTAGGATCAATAATCCGGTCGATGGTCTCGGGAATTTCCCGGTGATCAGCAATGACATCGGCCATCATGCGCTCAGCTTCGTGATAATGGCGATACACTTGCAGCAAGCCGGGAACGCTCATTTTAGCTCGGGTATCGGAAAGCTTAAGCTTGTATTCCCATTCACCCTGTTGGGTTTCAATCGCGGTTAATTTATACACCCCGTTGAGTGCCGGGTCGCCATCGGCGGTGACCAGTTTGGTGCCTACGCCCCAAATATCAATACGCGCCCCTTGTAGTTTAAGGCTGGTGATCACGTACTCATCCAGTTCATTGCTGGCGACAATCTGCGCTTCAGGGAATCCAGCTTCGTCGAGTAACTGCCTAGATTGTTTACTAAAATAAGCCAAATCGCCGCTGTCGAGACGAATACCCATCATTTCATGCCCCTGTTCACGCAATTCGCGTGCCACGGCAATCGCGTTACGCACGCCATTCAGCGAGCCATAGGTATCGACCAGGAACACACAATTGCCTGGTAAGGCTCGCGCATAGGCGGTGAACGCCTGGCGCTCTTCGGGAAAGGACATCACCCAACTGTGGGCGTGGGTGCCGATCACGGGAATCCCGAATAATTTACCGGCCAGTACATTAGAAGTCCCCACAGCACCGCCGATATAAGCCGCCCGCGCTGCCGCCAAGCCTCCTAAACCTTGAGCGCGGCGCAACCCGAAATCAACCACTGGATCACCTTGAGCCGCATGGCAGATCCGGGCCACCTTGCTGGCAATTAGACTTTGGAAGTTAATGGTGTTGAGCAGCAGCGTTTCTAGTAACTGGGCTTGTAAAATAGGGCCTTGAACCCGTATCAGTGGCTCGTTGGGAAAGACAATCGTGCCCTCTGGCACACTGTGAATATCGCAGGTGAAGCGCATATTGGCGAGGTAGTCGAGAAAGGCCGGTTCAAATAACGGCGCTCCGTTGCGATCTGTCAAAGTGGCCAAGTAGTCCAGATCACCCCTGCTGAACCGGAAGGATTGCAGGTACTCCAGCAACGTGCCCATGCCCGTCATCACCACAAAACCGCCGCGAAACGGATTTTTGCGATAAAACATGTGAAACTCAGCTCGCCGTTCCGCCATGCCGTTTTTCCAGTAGCCGTAGGCCATGGTTAATTGGTACTGGTCGGTCAGTAAACTCAGTGAGGGGTCGCGTTGAAATAAATCGGTGAACATTAAAGTGTTTCCTGTCGGATAAAATCACGAACGGCGGTGGGTTCAAAGGGCCAGTTGAGCTCTGCACCATCAGAGCGCTGGAGCACGGGAATGCGAATCTGGTAACGTTCTAACAGCGTGGCGTCATCGATAATATCAATCTCCTGCGCGGGCTCGCCCAGCGCTTGAATAATGTACTGTTGGGCTTGTTCGCACAGATGACAATATTCAGTCATATACAGGATTGGCTTCATCAGTCTCTGGAAAAGTAAAGGTTTATTGAGTATGAGTGTATTAATTGCGCAAACTCTGTAACGGTGCGGGGATATGGCCGGCAAAGCGCACAAACGCATCATTATCGCCCGGACAGCGCACGGGCAGAATCACACTGGCACCAAATAAGCCACCAAAACTGACGTGATCGCCTGCGGCTTTTCCCGGAACCGGGATAATTCGCGTGGCCGTGGTCTTGTTATTGACCACACCGATGGCCATTTCATCGGCCATGATAGCGGCGATGGTTGCCCCGGAGGTTACGCCGGGAATCGCCACCATATCCAAACCAACACTGCATACGCTGGTCATGGCTTCGAGTTTTTCCAGTGTCAGTGAACCTCCAGCGGCAGCAGCGGCCAGGGTAGCGTCTTCCATTACGGGAATAAATGCCCCACTGAGTCCCCCGACACTGGAGCTGGCAAACGCCCCGCCTTTTTTAACCGCATCGTTCAGCAGTGCCAGTGCCGCCGTGGAACCCGGTGCGCCGATCGCGGCGATGCCCATAGTTTGCAGGATCTCGCCGATAGAGTCGCCGACCTGCGGTGTGGGTGCCAGCGATAAATCCACAATGCCGAATTGCACGTTCAGTTTTTCGGCCAGCTCGCGGCCAATCAGTTCGCCCACTCGGGTGATCCGAAACGCGGTGAGTTTAATTTCTTCAGCCATATCGGCTAAGGTAAGCTGCTCGGTGCCGACTTGTTCGATCAGCCGTTGCAACGCCCGTTTAACCACGCCAGGACCGGAGACGCCGATATTAATCACCGCATCCGCCTCACCCGGACCATGGGTGGCACCGGCCATGAATGGGTTGTCTTCGGGCATATTGGCGAACACCACCAACTTGGCGCAGGCAAAGCCGTGATGCGCTTGATCCGCTTCAGCGGTGTCGCGAATTGCCTGGCCGAGCGCGAGCACGGCGTCCATATTGATTCCGGCACGAGTCGTGGCGACATTAATGCCGGAACACACGCGTTGAGTGGTGCTCAGCGCTTCCGGAAGGCTGTCAATCAGTGCTTTGGCTGTTGGTGTTAGTCCCTTGTGCACGAGTCCACCGCAACCGCCGATCAGGTCAACACCGACTTCGGCCGCCGCTTGATCCAGCGTTTTGGCTACCTGCACCAGGGCATCGCGGCCATGGCCGGCGGCAACACTGGCAATCGGTGACACGGCCAAGCGCCGATTGACCACTGGAATGCCATAGCGGCGTTCGACTTCGCGGGTGGCGCGCACCAAATCCCCTGCTGCGCGGTTGATTTTAGCCCGTATCTTGGCGCATAAATGGGGCAGGCTAGGGCTGCTGCAATCGTCAAGATTCAGCCCTAAAGTCACTGTGCGCACATCGAGGTTCTCTTCCTGGAACATGCGGATGGTTTCAAAAATCGCATCGCCCCGAATCATCGGGATATCCTCCGAAACAGCACCTGATTGGTGGCTTGAAATAAACGCTGGTGTTGTAACCGGACTTGTAACCCCGCAGTCTGGCCGGCGTGTTCTAAATCGATTTGCAATTGATCCAGGGCCACCGTGGGCGGTAGTTCGATTTCTGCCACCAAGCGAATGCGGGTCGCCGCTACTCGGCAATCCAGATCGACGAAATTACCGCCGCGCTCGGCAATCAGGCTACTGATGTCGTGTACTATACCGGGGCTGTCGTCGCCGAGTGCGGTTAGGATATACCGATCACTGTCCGGCAACGGTGGATGGCTGGTTTGGTACGGCAGCAAATTGACAGCCGCACCAGGGCCGATAATGCGGTGTAATTGCGCACTCAACGTCTCGGTGTTGGTATCAGGCGGCAGGGCGACAATAATGATAATAGTGAAATAATCACGGACGACAGTTTGGCTCAGTTCGAGTAACCGTGCGCCTTGCAATTCCATCACTTCACTGAGATTGGCAATAATGCCGCGCTGGTCGAGGGTATGCACGGTGAGCAAATGGGTGGGTTCAGTCATTATAAATAGTGCAGTCTGCGATGATCAGTCTTGATTGGAATACTATTGACTGGCACTCTGTGCTGGTCTTATTGAGGTAGTGGCCATATGATACGGGTAAATTTGTTGATTCTGGTAGGGGTCATAAGTGTCAGTTTGGGAGGTTGCGGTATGATAGCCCAAGTTGGAGACAATAGCGCCTCCAAGGTAACAAATGGCGATAGGCTGAATATTATCGTCTTGCATAACGGGCTGATGTGCGGTGCGGATTTAACCAGCCCCGATGCGGTATGGATGAATAATGCGACTCAGCTAAGCCGGCGGTATGCCAATATGGCTGCAGTGGCCGAACCACCGATGGTCGATTTCGAACAGTATGGTGTATTGCTGGTTACTATGGGCCAGCAGCCCACTTCGGGTTACCGTTTGAACTTCTTACCCAGCGCTCATCGGGTCATATTGAGCGGTCGCACCCTGCAAATCAATCTGGCCTGGGAGCAACCGCCCCCCGATAGCATTCAGGCTCAGGTGCTGACTCAGCCCTGTCTTCTGCTGCAAGTGCCAAGGCGCTCGTTTACCCGGGTGGAGATTCTAGACCAGCAGGGCACGGTCAGATTTGGCCGCCGCATGGGTCGCGCTACCGGGTCGTGATTATCATGCTACCCATTGCAACTGCATCAGGGTAGCATCGGTGAGTGTTGCACGCTGTATCGCATTAAGTTTAGCGGTGCTTATCATGTTGCGCATCGGCTGGCTTTTCCCGTTGCATCAAGATCCCCTGGCCTTACTGGCCATACTGTTATTGCTGAGCTTGATTCTAGCCTTGATCTGGTTTGGCACTTTTATTGCTGGCTATATTCTACCCTTCGGCTGGCGTGCGAGTCAGGCACATGATCATCATCTCGCCGATCAGCAGGGGGCAGTAGTACGTTTATTGGGCTGGGTGGCGCTACTCATTCTTTTGGTGATTGTCCTATTCGTGGCCGCCTAGCTCAGTTATCAGAATCGGTCAGGCAAGCAATGCAAATTATTCGTCAATTGGGGCTTAAAATGTTGCCGTTCATTGCCGTCAACACAGCGCTTTGGACATCACTGGGCATCGCTCTGTGGCTTAGCACTCATCATGGGGTACTGGCGGCTGAGAGTCTGGAACTTACCGAGCAAGAAGCTGCATTTCTGGAGCAGCAACCGCGCCTGCGTGTAGGCATCTACCCGGATTGGTTTCCCTTCGAGTTTGTCGATGACAATGGGCAACATGCTGGTATTTCAGCGGATTATTTGGCGCTGGTGTCCGAATACTTGGGCATTGAGTTCGAGATTGTGGTGACACCGTCATGGCAGCAGACTTTAAAGGCGTTACGTGATCGCGAGTTGGATATGCTCAGCATGGCGGCCTTCACTCCGGAACGTTCTGTCTATGCTGATTTCACCGAGCCTTACATTCGTTCGCCGATGGTGATGGTGACCCGTCATGATGTGCCTTTTTTGCAAACACCGAGTATGTTGGGCGAGCAGACAGTTGGAGCCGTGCCTGGGTATGCCTCGCATGAATACCTGCGTAATCATCATCCTTATCTCAATCTGGTCGAGGCACCAAGTACCCGGCAAGGGTTGACCGATGTGGCCTCGGGCAGGCTGTTTGCCTTTGTGGATAATCTTTTGGTCGTCAGTTATTTGATCATGGATCAGGGTCTGGTGAACCTTAAGGTGAGCGGTCAACTGGCCGAATCCTTCGATCTGTCGATCGCGGTTCGCAGTGATTGGCCGCAGTTAGTGGCGATTATGGACAAGGTGCTGGCTTCTATATCCGAGCAACAGCGAGGAGCAATCTATAACCACTGGATTCAAACCGAGTTTTCCACACGCACTGATTATTCGAAAATGTTGCCTTTTATTATGGGATTACTGGTTTTATTGGTCGGAGTATTGATTCATAATTGGCATCTGCGAGTGTATCGTAACTCGCTACAGGCGGCTAATCAGAAACTGCGTGAAGCCGAGGAACGTTTATTGTTGCAAAATAAGACCTTGGAACACTTATCATTGTATGACCAACTGACCAAGGTGTATAACCGCTATAAGCTTAATGAGGTGCTCAGCGAGCATACTGCATTGGCGGAACGTTATGCGCAGCCGTTAAGCATTGTATTGTTTGATTTAGATCATTTTAAGGACGTCAATGATCGTTTCGGCCATTCAGTAGGAGACAGCGTCTTGCGGCTGTTTTGCCAGCAGGTGCAAGCGAGTATTCGTAAAACCGAGTGTTTCGGACGTTGGGGTGGCGAAGAGTTTTTGCTGATCTGTCCGGCAACTCCCGTTGAAGATGCAACCCACCTGGCCGAGCGCATCCTCGATGCCGTGCGCCAGCATCAGTTTCCCATGGCGGTTCAGCAAACGGTCAGCGCCGGTGTTGCCGCTTATCAACCCGGCGATAGTGTAGAAGATTTAATCATCCGCTGTGACCGGGTACTCTATCAGGCAAAACAGGCTGGGCGGGATCGAGTGATTGCCGCCAGCCTATTCGATTACCCACTGCCGAATCAAAACAGGTCTTCGGCAGTTTAAAGTGTCACAAGGCAACGGCGGCTGAATCAACCCTTATGTCCACAGTTGTCGCACAGTGCGGTTTATCGTGTCATACTGACAATTGGCCAGCCTGGATTGCCACCGACAGCCCTGTAATCTTGAATGTACGGTAACGAACTAAAAAGTTACACTCATCAAATAGTCATTTTCTGCGACGCGCTCAGTTTTTAAACGATGCAATCGACACTTAATCTCCCTGGTTACCGAATAATCCGAACCATCGGATCGGGCGGCATGGGCGAGGTTTATTTGGCTTTTCAAGAGTCATTACAACGTCATGTAGCGATTAAAATCATCCGTGCCACCATGGCCGCAGACGAAACGACTGCACAACGTCTTCTCCAGGAAGGTGCTATCGTCGCCAACCTGACCCACCCCAATATCGTGAAAGTCTTTGATACGGGTATCTGTGAGGGCCAGCTTTATCTGGCGATGGAATATTTCGACGGCGGTACCCTCAAAGACCGCTTTAACCAGGGACTTTCCCTTAATAGCAAACTAAAAATTCTATACGTTTTGCTTGATGCCCTGGGCTATGCGCATCAACAGGGTATCGTGCACCGCGATATCAAACCGCAAAATGTGCTTTTCTACCCGCAGGGGCGACCCGTATTAAGCGATTTCGGTATTGCCAAAGTGCTGGTAGCGGATGAGAAGGGGCTTACTGATACTGCTGGGATTGTCGGTAGCCCGCGTTATATGAGTCCGGAGCAGTTGCGTGGCGAACCGATTGATCAGCGGATAGATATCTATGCCATGGGGGTATTGTTATACGAGTTGTTGCTGAAGCAGACCATTTACGCCCCGGTCACCGATCCGTCTACATTGGGACTGCGCCACCTGCTCGATCCTGTACCCCAGTTGCCTCAAGAGTTTGCCGCCTTTCAGTCGGTTTTAAACCGCATGATGGCAAAAAACCGAGACGAGCGTTGTCCTGATACTTATGCGGCTATCGCTGAGCTGGAACATGCAGCGGCCCTACACCGAGAAGCGACCCAACCGATGACCCGGTTGATACCCCGCCACTCCGACGCGGTGCCTTTACACCAGGACGAAACGCAGCCCGTTAATATGATGCCAGCACCGCAGAAGTCGGTGCAATGGAGGGGGGAACCCTCCAGAAAACGATTTTTACTGGGTGGATTGATTGGCTTACTAACGGTGGTTGCTGTCAGCGCTTATTTTGCCCATTGGCAGTCCACCTCGTTTGACACCATTGTGGAGGCAGAGCCTGATGCTGAGGTTGTTACTATGTTGGATGAACAACCCCTGCAGCGTCCTGAGGGCGATACTGAACAGCAACGTCAAGATGAACTCGATTTGGTTCAGCATCCAGCCCTGGGCAATACTGAACAGCAACAGCAAGATGAATTAGAATACCAGCGCCAAGCTGAGCAACAAGCTCATCAGGCAGAAGATCCGGCTCATCAGCAGGCGGTGGTCGAACCCCAAGCTGAATTAGAGCCGGAACCTCAGCACCAAGAGAAGAATCAGCACCAGCGTATTGACGAGTTGTTGGCTCAAGCCGAAGCGCAGTTCACCGCTCGGCGGCTGACAACCCCGGCGGCTGACAACGCCTACGGCACCTATCGTGAAATTTTAACCATCGACGCGGGTAATCAATTTGCCCAACAAGGCTTAGATCGCATTGCGCAGCAGTATCTGATATGGGCTGAGTCTTATAAACGTTTGGGAAATTATTCGCGCAGTCTGATTTTCATCGAGCGGGGACTCGATGTTGCTCCAGGCCACCACGCCCTTTCGGTTCTTAAGGATGAGGTCATGATACGGTATCGCCCTGCTGCATCGTCCCCGGTATCGCCCCCTGTTGTTACCCCACAGCCCCAGCTTCGAGGACTTATCGAGCTCGCGCCGATTGCCTCTGAACCACTTCTTGTTCAGCCACCACGAACGGCAAGTCCTCCCACTATTGAGCCTGATCCGGTCTCCGATCCTGAACCGTCCGCTGAGGAAGAGCCGCGTACACCACGTCTGCGTACCTTCGGGACGTTCTAATGATTCTTACCTTGTGCTATAGGTAGGTTGTGGCGTTTGATGGCCGTTCTGGAGAAAGCCGATGGTACTGATGATGCATCGTAAATTAATGATAACTGTGATCTTGGTACTGATGAATGTCCCGGTTGGGGCATTTGACAGGGTGGTGCAACCGCGTATCGATGCGGGCATTATGGATTATCGGCTTGAGGTCGATCCTGTCACACAGCTTGACGCCATCCCCAATCTGGATATCAGTCTGGTGGACAATCCGGTATTGTCTGATTTAGGTGCTCAGGGTGCTGCCAACCTAAACACTACGCGCAGCCAAGACGGTTTCCGGGTCGCAGATAATCTAACTTTTGTGAATACCGGGGTGACCCTGTTTGTAGATCGCTGGTACACTGACTTCAGTTACCTTCGCGCTTTCGATGGTAGAAGCCGTAGAAATTGGCGAGAGTCATCGAATTGGGATGTGCTTTCTCAAGGTGCCACGGTTCTGGATGAGGTAGAGTTTGATCGGTTTACTTCTTCGCGGCGTGTGGATTTCGCAGTCGTCGATAAGTTTGACCGCGATGAAGTCAATTTCACGATCGGCTATGCTGTTACCGAGTATTTTTCAGTTTTTGGCGGTTACCGTTACTCTAGCATCCGGTTAAACTCTCGACAGCGGGGCAGTATTTCGGGGCACGATACGCTAACCGCTGGCAACGTAGTGCTGGCAGATGTCAGTTTCAGCGCATTGCACTCTAATCTTTTTAAAGCGGATTTTAGGCAACACGGACCTTTTATTGGCACGGCCTATGCTGTTCCTGTCAATGGCCAGTTCCTGCGCGGGGCGCTTAATTTCAACGCGGCAATCGCCTATCAAGACGCCAGACTTAAAGCGTCCATCAGCGATCTGGATTTCTCTGAAGTATCGTTGGTCGACAATCTCAGTGGCCAGGCATTACCCCGAACAGGAGATTTCTTAGTTATACCTGAACTCGGAACTTTCAGTGGCGATGCCGTTGGTATCTCGCTCGGCGTGGTATGGCGTGGACTGACCGCTGTTGAGGGGCTAAGCTATGGTGTAGGCGTCAATGCCTATAATTACCAGTTTACATCGGATAGCCCTCGTGAATTTGTGGGTAATATCAGTGAGCGTGTGATTCGTTATCAGTTGGGTGTCGCCTACCAATTCTGAACTTAATACAGTTACCAGGCTATAGCGCATTACATTATCGGCAGTGGTTTCCGGCTCAGCGTCGAGAGCCTTGGGGTCAGCAGGCCAGATCGGTGCGCAGCATCAGTCGGGTAGCGGGGTCTTGGCGATAAAAAGCCCGCAGCTGGTTATAGACGTTAGGGTAATGGCGGCGCAGATGGTGGGGGGTTTCAAAAAATGCCTCACTCATTACGGCAAAGAATTCACCAGGGCTGGTGGCCGCGTAGTCGTCAAATATTGAACGGTGCTGTATCGCAGTGAGCTGACAAAAATCCTTATAAGCATGGCTGAACACACGGTACCAGATCGTACCGTCCATATCCGCATGCAAGGGCGGGAAGCCGTTACAGTCACCGTTGAGCAAGTCGAGCTTGTGGGCGAACTCATGAATCACCACGTTATAGCCGCCACCGGTTTCCAGTACATCCCGCCACGACAGCACAACAGGGCCGTTTTGCCAGGCTTCACCCGCGCGGGCATCACGGGTTTGATGGACAACACCGGCCGCGTCGATGCGCTCCTGACGGGCCATAAAGCGGTCTGGATAAACGATAATGCTGTGCCAGTGGTCATGGTACCAGTCAAGGCCGAGATTAAGAACCAGCAAGCAGGCCTGGGTACTGATCAGCAGTTCCATGGGTTCGTCGAGTTCCAATTCTGCCCCGCCGATAAAGCGTTTTTCATGGCGGAACAGGATCACCAGTTCGCGCAGTCGAGCGCACTCATCGCAACTCAGACCCTGCAGCAGTGGCAGATCCTCAAGCGTGTGTCGCCATAGCTGCTCGTCAAAGTGTGTACGTTGTAAAATACGCTGGCGGCGCCAGTGGCGGACATTTAACATCGGTAATTCGCTGATGGTAAACAAAACTCGACCTATAACAAAGCAGTTAAATGATGACGCAGTTTAACGGTATCCGCATGAAAACGCCGGATGCCCTCGGCCAGTTTTTCAGTCGCCATAGCATCTTGGTTAAGCGCCCAGCGCAGCGCAGATTCTGAACAGTCTACCGGTGCAATATTGGGGATATTATCGGGGCTGAGCCGGCGTTTGACCGTGCCTTGGGCTGAGTTTAGGGCATCGAGGAGCTGCGGGGCGATAGTCATACGGTCACACCCCGCCAGGGCTTCGATTTGTCCGGTGGTTCGGAACGAAGCAGCCATGACGATAGTGGGGTACTGGTGAGCTTTGAAATAGTGATAGATGTCCCGCACGGAGCGCACACCAGGATCATCGTCCGGGGTATAACTTTGGCCCGTTTGGGCGCTATACCAGTCGGTTATGCGACCGACAAAGGGTGAAATCAGCCGCGCGCCGGCTTCAGCGCAGGCGATGGCCTGAACAGGGTTAAAAATCAAAGTCATATTGCAGTTAATGCCGGAGCTTTGCAGTGCGCGGGCGGCTTGTATCCCTTCCCAGGTGGCGGCAATTTTAATCAGAATCCGCTCAGCGGGCACCTCGCGTTCAGTATAAAGTTCGATGAGCTGCTCAGCCTTGCGGATGGTAGCCTCGGTATTAAACGATAAGGCTGCATCGACTTCGGTGGAGACATAACCGGGTACCAGTCGTGCTAATTCGCAGCCAAAGTTGATGGCCAAGCGTTCAAGCGCGGCGTCGATATCGCCGTCCTTATTCCCCGTCCGACCACGTCCCCAGGCGAGTGCTTCGGTCACTAGCGATTGGTAGGTCTCGAGCTGCGCGGCTTTTAGCAGCAGCGACGGGTTGGTGGTGCAGTCTTGAGGGCGGAATTGTTCGATCAGCCCGATTTCGCCGGTATCGGCAACAATGGTGCTCGATTGGGCAAGGCTTTGTAAGCGAGAGGTCATAATGATTGCCATCCTCCAAGAACTGTTTAAGTATTATCTAGTCTCACGGTGAGCCGATGTCAAGTGCTGCGAGATACTACCCTGTGAGAGGCTTCGGTAACAGCCCGTTATTTGATGCCCACAAAGTGATCTGACCCTATACCATCCTCAAAAGTGCCATCCCCGTATGCCGTTCCTAAAACCATAGAAAACTATTTTTCCATGGTACGCAAGCCGAACCGTGTTGCTTGCGGTTCGCGGGTTGGAATCGCGCCAACCCCTGGCGAATGGATCGCCACTCACGCCGTGC
>SKOM01000275.1 GCA_007120095.1 Candidatus Competibacteraceae bacterium
AGATAATCGGTGCGTAAGTTCAAAGTAATTAAACCAATGAACAAGGCCAGCACCCCGGCAACCAGCATGGCACTGATCATGCCAACGGGAATCGGCAGGCCGAATCCACCCGGTACAGCAGTGGCCGGCGAGGTGAGAATCGCGCTGGTGTAGGCCCCGATGGCAAAAAACGCGGCGATACCGATATTGAGCATCCCGGTATACCCCCACTGCACATTCAGTCCCAAAGCCAGCAGCGCATACACCCCGGCTAAGCTGAGAAAGAAAATCACATAGGCGATTAATCCGGTGAGTTCCATCAGCGCGCCCCTTTGAAAATGCCGGTGGGTCGAAAAATTAAAATCAGTACCATTAAGGCGAAAGCCACCGCCGGTTTATAGGCGGGCGAAAGGATCAAGGTGGACAGCTCTTCGGTAATACCGATGATAAACCCGCCTGCAATCGCCCCATAGGGTTTGCCAATCCCGCCGAGAATCGCCGCAGCAAACACCGGCAGCAAAATAAACCAGCCCATATCCGGCTGCAAGCGCGAGTCCAGAGCCAGAAAATACCCCGCCGCAGCGGCTAATGACGCCCCCATAATCCATGTCCAGATCACCACACGATCGGTATTAATCCCGGAAATTCGCGCTAAGTCGGGATTATCGGCCATGGCTCGCATGGCCTTACCCATGCGGGTTTTCTGCAAAAACACATGCAGCACCACCACCAGCACCAAGGTTCCGCCGAGAATAATCAGGTGATCCGGCCGGATTCTCAGCCCCCAGAATTGGTAGGGAAATTGGATCCCAGGATCATAAACTTGGGTACTGCCGCCCCAGATAATTTGCACCAGACTGCGCACCATCAGACCCACGCCAAAGGATGAAATCAGCAAAATCATTGGATTGGCGCGGCGAAAACGCCGAAACAGGGTTTGGTCGATGAACACGGCCAGCGCGGCAGTCATCGCCAGCGCCACGATGACGGACAACCACATCGGCAAAGCAAAACCGGCATAGGCGGCCAGCACCATATAGGCACCAAAGGTCATCAAATCGCCATGGGCGAAATTGGCAAACCGCAGCACGCCAAAAGTCAGCGACACCCCCACCGCACCCAGGGCGATAATGCTGCCGTAGATCACGCCATAAATAATCAGTTGCAGGATTTCGGTCACTATTCATCCACCCAAAAACATGCGTGCGACTTCTTCATTCGCTAATAAATTAGCCCCGGTGTCAGCAAAGCGATTCGCCCCGGTGGCTAATACATAGCCGCGATGCGCCAGCCCTAACGCCTGGCGGGCATTCTGCTCAACCATCATGATGCTGATACCCAGTGAGTTGATATCGCGCACGATGGCGAAAATTTGCTCCATATAGCGAGGACTTAAACCCGCCGTCGGCTCATCGAGCAGCAATAATTTAGGATCGAGCATTAACGCCCGCCCCATAGCCACCATCTGGCGCTGGCCACCCGATAAGGTGCCTGCCGCCTGGGTACGCCGTTCGGCCAGTGGCGGGAACAACTCATAGACCTTGCGTTTCTGGGCGGAGAAGTCGTCTTTGCGCAAAAACGCGCCCATATCCAGGTTCTCTTCTACCGACAGCGAGGGGAATACATTATCCACTTGGGGCACATAGCTAATCCCTTGCTGCACAACGCGATCCGCCGCCAAACCGGTGATGTTCTTATCCATGAAGCGGATCGAGCCTTCACGCACTTTAGCCAGACCGAAAATCACTTTCATCGCGGTGGATTTACCCGCCCCATTGGGGCCAATGACAGCGATGATTTCCCCCGGCCCGATCTCTAGGGATACCCCGCAGAGAATATCCGCCCCCCCATAACCGCCATAGACTGAATCCATGCGCAGCACACTCATGCCACATCCTCCGCAGCACCCCGGCCTAAATAGGCTTCGAGCACCTGTTCATTGGCCATGATTTCATCCATCGTGCCTTGAGTCAGTAAGGTACCCTCAGCCATGACAATCACCGGATCACACAGCCGCCGCACCATGGCCATATCGTGCTCGACCACACAGAATGTATAACCCTGCTCGCGGTTTAAGCGTTCGATGGTCTCGTTTAATGTCCCCAGCAAAGTGCGATTCACTCCGGCACCGGGTTCATCGAGCAACACCAGCTTAGGCTCGGTCATCATGGTACGTCCGAGTTCTAGGAGTTTTTTCTGCCCGCCGGATAAATTACCGGCGAGCTCGTCGCGTAAATGAGTGAGATTTAAAAACTCTAGCACTTCCTCAGCCCGGCGACGAATAGCAAACTCTTGGCGACGGACACGCCACCATAAGGTCCAAGCCGCCAACAAATTTTCACCGCTCTGATTACCGGGCACCAGCATGAGGTTATCCAATACCGTCATGCGGGCAAACTCATGGGGGATTTGAAAGGTACGGACAATGCCCAGATCAAAGAGCTTATGAGCAGGCAAACCGGTGATGTCCTGACCGTAGAATTCAATCCGGCCATCATCAGGTGGAAACAGGCCCGCCACCATATTAAACAGGGTGGTTTTACCCGCCCCATTCGGCCCGATCAAACCGGTAATCGAACCGGCTTGTATCTCGAACGAACAGTCATGTACCGCCCGCACCCCACCAAAGGAGCGACTGATATTTTGGATCGACAACGCAATGGTCACGGGAAAATAATCCCTTGGTCACAAAAGCGCAGATGGTAGCAAAGCGTATGCCATAAGGCTAGATAAGCGCAGCCCACTAAACCGGGCTAACGCGGCGCACATTGCACCGGATCACGCAACTCCGGCAGGCGACCGCCGCGTACTAAACCCACGGCCAAGGCCACGGCAATCACTGCGGTGACCCCTAAGGCGACAGATTGCGTTGGATGAAACAGTGCGACCAAGGCCAAAGCGGCTAAAGTAAACCGCAGTAAGCGATCTAAGCCGACCCGGCTGGCCCAACGCCCCTGCAAGGCAAAGCTCATCGCCAGTGTCGCCATCAAGACAATCACCATAGCGGTCAATTGCGCAGTACCCGGTTCGATGACTAACTCGGGACGGGTGAACACCGCGCCAATCATCAGTATCAGCGGCATACATAAGCCCATGGCATGAATCATGGTCGCTACAAACGGCGCTTCGGCAATTCGCGAGGTCACTGCTGCGGTTACCGAGGTCGGCGGCGATAATTCCCCAAAGACGGCAACGAAAAAGGCGAAGAAATGCACCACCCAGGGGTTAAACCCGGCACGAATCATAAACGGGGCGATGACTACGGCGAGAATAATATAGGTCGGTGCAACCGGCAGCCCCATGCCTACCAGATACCCAAAAGCGAACGCGACCAGCACCATCAACACCAGATTGACCTGGGCCATCTCCAGCACCAACACCCCGACTTTAGTCGGTACTCCCGTGATGGTGAACATCGCCGTCAGGATACCAAGTGAAGCCAGTAACACCACTAATTCTGAAGTTGTTGTAGCAAAGGTCTCAATCAGACGCCGGAACGGGGCTAACCACAGACTCACGCGGCGCTGCCGCTCGCGCAGACACTGGATGAAAAACAGCACACTCAAACCCAGCAACAGCCCGATGAACACTGTTTGTGCGGCGTTCATTGGGGATTGCCGTAGCACACCCATGTAATAAATTAATGCCGCCACCGACAACACATAGGCGGCGATATTCGCCCAATCCATCAAGCCCATCGGCTCCACTGTGGGGATCACGCGGTATTTAAAATACCGCGCTGAAAGCAAATGCACTGAGAAAGCCACGCCGAGGAAAAAAATCAAAGCGGGTACAAAGCCCCGCGCCACCACATCGAAATAACTCACGCCCATTAAATCGGCCATCATAAAGGCGGCAATCCCCATCAGCGGTGGAGTCAACTGCCCCCCCAGTGACGAGGCCGTTTCAACCGCTGCGGCTTTAACACGGGGCAGACCCGCCCGGATCAGTGCCGGAATGGTGGCCGTGCCTGTGGTCGCGGCATTGGCCGCACCACTGCCACTGACTGCTGCCACGCCAAACGACCCCACCACGGCCACTTGGGGCAGTAGTCGCGGCACTCGCGCGGCCAGCCGACTGCTGCCGCGCAGTATGGAATCAATGCAATTGAAGGCTTTGAGCGCACTCAGCACCAGAATAAAAGAGCCGATTAACGTCAGACCGAGTTGTGACAGGCGCTCAAATACCCCGGTACTGATTTCCAAACTGGCGGCGCTGACCACCCGCTGCCAGGTGAACCCCGTGTGACTGAACATCCCCGGTATGTGGTGCCCATAGAGGGTATAGACGATGAGCAAGACATTGATCACAAATACGGGCAAGTATTTACGCCGCGTATATTCCAAAACCGCTGCGGCTACCGTTCCGCCCACCCACATATCATGAGCGTTCCAGAATCCGACGCGGAAAATCCGGATGGCGTCAAATTCAACGCTGAGATAATACGCACAGTACAG
>SKOM01000257.1 GCA_007120095.1 Candidatus Competibacteraceae bacterium
CAACGGCGCCAGCCCTATGATGAGCGTCTGCACACCGAGTTGCAGGTGATTAACCAGATGGGGTTCCCCGGTTATTTTTTAATCGTCGCTGACTTTATTCAATGGGCCCGGGACAACCAGATTCCCGTGGGTCCAGGACGGGGTTCCGGTGCCGGATCGCTGGTGGCCTATGCGCTGGGCATTACTGATCTCGATCCGCTGGAATACGATTTACTGTTCGAGCGCTTTCTGAACCCGGAGCGGGTGTCAATGCCCGATTTCGACATCGATTTTTGCATGGAGCGCCGCGACCGGGTCATCGACTACGTAGCACAGCGTTACGGCCGCGAACGGGTGGCGCAAATTGCCACTCATGGCACCATGGCCGCCAAGGCCGTGGTGCGCGATGTTGGGCGGGTACTGGGTCATCCTTACCCCTTTGTTGATCGGATTGCTAAATTAATCCCGTTTAAGCCGGGGGTGCATATTTCCCTGGAGCAAGCCATGGAGCAGGAAGAGGAACTGCGGCGCTTGTATCAAGATGACGAAGAGGTTCGTTATTTAATTGACTTGGGAAAAAAATTAGAAGGCCTGGCGCGTTCGGTGGGCAAACATGCGGGTGGGGTCGTCATTGCCCCCTCGGCCTTGACCGATTTCTCACCGTTGTACTGCGAACCGGATTCCGACTCCACTATCACCCATTTTGATAAAGACGATGTCGAAGCCATCGGTCTGGTTAAATTCGATTTTCTCGGGCTGCGTACCCTGACCATTATCGACTGGGCGCTGGAGGCCATTAACACCCAGCGGGGTGAAACTCAGCAACCGCCACTGGATATTAACCGGATTTCACTGGCCGATGAACCCACCTTTGCATTGCTCAAGCGTTGCCAGACCACCGCAATATTTCAGTTGGAATCGCGTGGCATGAAGGATTTAATCCGGCGGCTGCAACCGGATCGCTTTGAAGACATCATCGCGCTGGTGGCGCTGTTTCGACCCGGACCTCTGCAGTCCGGCATGGTGGACGATTTCATTGACCGTAAGCATGGCCGCGCCCAGGTCGAGTATCCGCATCCCGAACTGGAACCGATTTTAGAACCCACTTATGGGGTGATTCTGTATCAGGAGCAGGTGATGCAGATTGCTCAGGTGTTGGCCGGCTATTCACTGGGTGCGGCTGATTTACTGCGCCGAGCGATGGGTAAGAAAAAGCCCGAGGAAATGGCCAAACAGCGGTCTATTTTTGTCCAAGGAGCGACGGGACGTGGGGTTGATGCTGAACTGGCGACATTTATTTTTGATTTGATGGAAAAATTTGCTGGTTATGGTTTTAACCGATCGCATTCAGCCGCTTATGCCTTATTATCCTATCAGACCGCGTGGTTGAAAGCGCATTATCCTGCGGCATTTATGGCGGCGGTGTTGTCCTCGGATATGGATAACACCGATAAAGTGGTGATTTCGGTTGATGAATGTCGCAGTATGGGCTTGCTGTTGCGCTCACCCGCGATCAATCACTCCCGGTACCGGTTTACCGCCGATACGGAACACGGCATCCGCTACGGCCTGGGTGCCATTAAAGGGGTAGGGGAGAGTGCGATTGAGCATATTCTCTCGGTGCGTGACCAGTCAGGCGCATTCCAAGATGTACTGGATTTATGTCGGCGTGTGGATTTGCGCCGGATTAATCGACGGGCGCTCGAAGCGTTAATCCGTGCCGGAGCCTGTGATGAGCTCGGCCGCAGCCGCGCGGTGTTGATGGCGCAACTGCCCGAGGCGCTGGCCTTAGCTGAGCAAGATGCTCGCAGTGTGGATCAATTGGATATCTTTGGCGCCGCTGCTGAGCCTCTGACGCTCAGTGCCGTTGAGGTGCCGGAATGGGACGATACCTCCCGCCTGAGTGCGGAAAAACAGACGCTGGGCTTATATTTAAGCGGTCATCCGCTCGATGCTTACCGCGATGAACTGGATCGTTTTACCACCGCAACGCTGGCTGATCTACTCAAAACTCAGCAACGCGGTGAGCGCCAGGTTGTCACGGCGGGGCTGGTGCTGGACACCCGGGTGCGCCACAGCCAGCGGGGTCGATCGATGGCCTTTATCACTTTGGACGATCATAACGCCCGCATGGAAGTCCGGGTGTTTGCCGAGCTTTATGAGCAGGTGAAACCCTTGCTGAAAGGTGATGCGCCGATACTGGTGATTACCGGTAAGCTCAGTTATGACGAATTTAATCAGCGTCCGCGTTTGACTGCTGAGCAGATTCACGATATCGACGGAGCACGCGAACGGCATGCCTTGCGGTTACTGCTGTGTCTGGAAGCCAGTCAATTCAATAATGGTTTGTTGGCGGAACTGAGTGCGGTATTACAGCCGCATCGTCAAGGGCAATGTCCGGTATGCATCGATTATCGCCGCCCCGGTGCCCAAGCTGAGTTCATGCTGGGCGATGCGTGGCGTATTCGGCCCACGGGTGCTCTGTTGCGCCAACTGCGCCAGCGTCTCGGGTCCCAGCATGTCCGTGTGGACTACCGTTAATGGGTGCTGCCGATCTTCCAGTGACGGCAGATTATCGCACTCTGCTGCTCAACGATACCCCGTTGCTGGATGTGCGTGCTCCAGTAGAGTTCACCCAAGGGGCGTTTCCTAACGCGGTCAATTTACCTCTATTGAATGATAGCGAACGCCAGCGTATCGGTATCTGCTACAAACAGACCGGTCAGCAGGCGGCGATCGCCTTGGGTCAGCGTCTGGTCAGCGGCGAGATCCGCGCAACACGGATCAATGCCTGGAGGCAGTTTGCCGCTGCTCATCCTGAGGCGGTGCTGTACTGTTTTCGCGGCGGCCTGCGTTCCCGTATCAGCCAGCAATGGTTGGCCGAGGTGGGGGTGAGTGTGCCACGGGTTGCGGGTGGCTACCGTGCTCTGCGCCAGTTTTTACTGGATACCCTGGAGCGTCTGCCCCAACAGCCGCTGCCGCTGGTTCTGGCCGGGCGTACCGGTGTGGCCAAAACCCGATTGATTCGTGAGCTGCCGTTTGCGGTTGATTTGGAAGGTCTGGCCCGGCATCGCGGTTCGGCTTTCGGCCGTGACTTACGCCCGCAGCCCGCGCCCATCAATTTTGAAAACGCGCTCGCCATCCGCCTGCTGAAACTGAGTACTGCTGGATATCCCCGTTGGGTGGTGGAAGATGAGGGCCAGAATATCGGTGCCTTAGCGTTGCCCCTCCCGCTGCGACAAGCCTTAGCGTCAGCTCCCTTAGTGGTGTTGGAGGCCGGTTTTGCCGAGCGGGTTGACGAGGTCTTAAACGGCTACGTGCGGGAAATGACTGCCGCTTTTGCTCAGCATTACCCGCCTGCTGAAGTGCGAGGGGCTTTGACGGCTCATCTGCTCGGGGCGTTGACGCGGATTCGCAAGCGTCTCGGTGGCTGGCGTTATCAGCAGATTGCCGAGCAGTTGCATGGGGCGTTACAGCAGCAGTTCGAGCGCGGCTGTTTAGACGCGCATCGTGACTGGATTGCCCGCCTGCTGGCCGAGTACTATGATCCGATGTATGATTATCAGCTCCAGCACAAATGCCAGCGCATTGTGTTTCAAGGAAATTGGGCGGCAGTATGGTCGTGGTTGCAGGCTCATGCTGGACGGTAAGCCACGACAACACTATTCAAGGGCGGTTAGCGCACACCTGCTGGGTAGACTGGTATCTAAGCTCGAACTTGCTGGGCGCACTGGGATCATGCGGTGGCTTGGGGTCAAGCAGCGGATCAACCAGCAGGCCGGTCTCCCCATCAACCACGACCTCTTTGATACCGCCTACGGCACTGCCAACGATGGGAGTACCGCAGGCCATCGCCTCCAGATTGATCAGGCCAGGGTGGGCATCGCCCACCTATTCCATTCCTCAACGCCCTCGACTGGCGGGCCATGCCCGCGACTGTAGGCATGCTGAGTAGCAGCAGGCCATGCCTGCGTTGGAGGGGCTAGGGATAACCGAGGTAGGCTTACTACCGGCAACGGATGAGAGATGGGAGCCTATTGGCGTATACTTGCCACGCATTGATGTCCGTGAATCAACGCAAATGGCTATAACAAGTTGCTGCACGCGGATAAATGACTCGCTTCGCTGCTAATTTGCTGGTGAGCAAGGCATTAGCATAGACACTGTACCCCGCTATAGCCGTTCACCCCGATGACCAGACTCATGGGTATTCCACAACGTTCTTTTCGGTATGGAGTGCCGCGTGACCTGGCAATGGGTCGGCTGAGACTCGACGCTGGTTGTAACCTCAAGACTGCTGTCGGGACGGGGAAGGACATTACAGTGCCGACCTCATTCTTCGCGATCCGTTGCGGCTGACATCGGGTCAGAGCGTTCAGTTTCAACCCGCTCCTGTTGTTCCGCAGCTTCACGCTCGACTTCGGCGAACA
>SKOM01000060.1 GCA_007120095.1 Candidatus Competibacteraceae bacterium
CGCCTGTACGCCATGGCCGTTTACGAATTAGCGCAGGCCATCCGCAGCGCCTATTCAGGCTAGCCCCTGGATGTGTCGTGATGACCACTAATCCCAAGAGTTGCGTTATGTTTATATTGTCTTATTTTCGCACTGGTATACTCGGTTCTGGTCTGTTAAGCGCGGCTGTTCTGTTAACCGCCTGTACCAGTGGTCCAGAATCCGGCCAATCGACCTCCGCGACGACTGATCCTGTACCCTTTGCGGAACCGCCGAGCCGGTTGGGTAATCCCATGGTCTATACGGTCTTCGGTGAAGAATACCGTGTGATCAGCAGCAGCGAAGGCTATCGCGAACGTGGTTTAGCGTCCTGGTATGGACGCAAATTCCACGGCAAGCCCACGTCCAGCGGTGTGACCTACGATATGTACGCGCAAACGGCTGCACACAAAACCTTGCCGATCCCGACCTTTGTCCGGGTGACGCGGTTGGACAATGGGCGCAGCATTGTGGTGCGGGTCAATGACCGTGGGCCGTTTGTCGATGGGCGGATTATCGATTTGTCCTATGCCGCGGCAGATCGGCTCGGCATGACCGAGGAAGGCCTGACCCCGGTTGAGGTTAAAGCCTTGTCACCGTACCAGTATCTGGCCTGGCACCCTAGTCTGCCAACCCAGAACGCACAGCCCTTGTCAGCCAGCGCCTCTGCAGCAGCGGCACCGGCGAGTTCACTGCGTCATGATCAGTTTCTGCAAGTGGGGGCTTTCAGTCAACGCCAAACGGCAGAGTACTTGCGCCAGCGCCTCAGCGACCGCCTGGGACCGGGTGTTGAAATCGCTAGCAGTGCTGATGCGCTCTATCGGGTGCGCATTGGACCATTGCGCGAACCGGAAGATGTGGATCGGTTGCGCTTGGCCTTGGTCGAGTTTGGCATTGACGCGATTTATCTCACTCAAGATTGATAGGTAAGGATTTTCTTATGAAATTAGCACTGTGCTTGCTGAGCCTGGTGGTTGCTTTACTCGTGTCCAGCACGTCGGCAGCCGTGCCCGCCTTAACCGAATTGCCGGTACGCGGCCATATACTGGTTGATTTTAACAGTGGTCGTGTATTGACCGAGCGCAACAGTCGGCAGCGTCTGGAGCCAGCGAGTATTACCAAGCTGATGTCGGCTTATCTCTTTTATGATCGCCTGGCCAGTGGGCAACTGAGTCTCGATGATCAAGTGCCGGTGAGCCGCAATGCTTATAGCACTATCGGTTCGCGCATGTTTATCGAGGTGGGTTCACTGGTCAGCGTTGAGGACTTGCTGCGCGGTATCGTCATTCAATCGGGTAACGATGCTACTGTGGCTCTGGCCGAATATATCGCCGGCAGTGAGGCGGCTTTTGCCCAGATGATGAATGCCACAGCCGCTGAGTTAGGTATGCGCGATTCGAATTTTGTCAACTCAACCGGTCTGCCCGATCCGCAGCATTACACCACCGCCAGCGATATTGCCATTTTAGCCCGCGCCTTAATTCGCCAATTTCCCGATTATTACCAACTCTATTCCGAACGCAGCTTTACCTATAACGGTATCGAACAACATAACCGTAATCGTCTGCTGTGGCGTGACCCCTCGGTTGACGGCATGAAAACCGGGCATACCAGCAGTGCGGGTTATTGTTTGGTGTCCTCGGCGCAGCGCGATGGTATGCGGCTCATCGCTGTGGTGCTGGGCGCTGAGCAGATCAGTGATCGTTTTGAAGCCAGTCAGCAGTTGCTTAACTATGGTTTTGGCCATTTTGAGACTCACCCGCTCTATGCCGCTGATCAATCCTTGACCGAGGTGCGGTTGTGGAAAGGCGAAACGGGTACCCTGCCCTTAGGTGTTATCGAAGATACTTTTGTCACCTTGCCCAAAGGTCGTTACGATGAGATGCGAGCCGCTTTGCTTATCAATGCGCGTATCGAAGCCCCGATACAGCGCGGCGATGCCTTTGGTTCGGTGCTGATCAGGCTGGATGATCAGGAGGTTGCCGATATTCCGCTGGTGGCCTTACAGGATGTCGCCTTGAGCGGTTGGTTGGGGCGTTTAACCGACCGTGTGTTGTTAACGGTCACTGGCCTATTTGACTGAGGACCGCATTGATGACGACTAGCCCTGTAGCCTATTTCAACGGCGAATTTATGTTCTTGGATGCCGTGCATATCTCACCATTAGACCGAGGTTTTTTGTTTGCTGATGGGGTTTACGAGGTGGTGCCTGCCTACAATGGGCAGTTATTTCGTTTAGAACCGCATGTACAGCGGCTTCAGCGCAGTTTACAGGCCATCCACCTGACTGTCGAACACGATTGGGCGCAGGTGATGACAGACCTGGTGGCCCGCAATGCCGGCGGGGATCAATACGTGTATTTACAGGTGTCTCGGGGCGCACCGGCGGTGCGTGACCATGGTTTTCCTACTGAGCCGGTACCACCTACTGTGTTCGCGATGGCCAAACCACTGAAGCAGCCGAGTGAAAAAGTCCTGAACGAGGGCCTGAGCGCCATCACCGTGCCGGATATCCGCTGGCAGTTCTGCCATATCAAAAGCGTGGCTCTGCTGGCTAATGTTTTAGCCCGCCAGCAGGCGATTACCGAGGGGGCTGATGATGCCATCATGATCCGTGATGGGGTATTAACCGAAGCCTCGGCGGGTAATTTTTATCTGGTTCGTGACGGTGAAATCTACACGCCCCCGGCTGATTGGCGCATCCTGCACGGCATCACCCGCAGTGTGGTGTTGGAATTAGCCCGGGCTAATGGCATTCCCTGCCATGAAGTCGAGTTGCCCGTTGTCCGTCTCGCCAGCGCTGACGAGGTCTGGGTAAGCAGCAGTACCAAAGATGTTTTACCCATAACCCGTGTTGACGGTCGTCCGGTGGGTGGTGGGCAGCCTGGGCCGGTGTGGCAGCGGCTGTGGTCGTTGTTCCAGAATCATAAACGCAAGGTTTGTGGCAGCGCATGGTGAGTCGGTCGGTTGCAGCAAACGAATCGCTATTGCAGTTTCCCTGCGCGTTTTCCATTAAAGCGATGGGTGAAGTTCCCGGGTTTGCCGACTTGGTTGTTGACCTGATCGAGCCTTATTCGCCGGGTATTCAGAGCCATCAAGTGTCCTCCCGCAGCAGCCGTAACGGACGTTATCTGTCGGTCACAGTGAAGATTACGGCGCAAAGTCGTGAGCAGATGGACGCGATTTACCAAACGCTGAGCGATCATCCCAAGGTGCTGATGGCCTTGTGAACTCGCCGTTGATGGTGCGTCGTTTCGGGGTGCTGGATTACGCGCCAGTGCTGGCGGCGATGCAGGATTTTACTGAACAACGCGGCATGAATGCCACCGACGAGTGCTGGTTATTGCAGCATCAACCGGTGTTCACCCAAGGCTTGAGCGGGCGGCCTGAACATGTGCTCGATCCCGGTGATATACCGATCATCAAGGCGGATCGGGGAGGCTAGGTGACCTATCACGGGCCGGGGCAGTTGGTGGTGTACTGTTTATTTGATCTGCGTCGGCAAGCGTTTGGTGTGCGTGAGCTGGTGTGTCGTTTGGAGCGTGTCGTCATCGACTGGCTCGGCGGTTATGGTGTGAGGGCCTGCGGCAATCGGCAGGCGCCGGGCGTTTACACTGCGGCGGGCGCTAAACTGGCCTCCGTCGGGTTAAGGGTGAGACGCGGTTGTTGTTACCATGGTTTGAGTATCAATATTGACATGAATCTCAGCCCCTTCCAGCGCATTAATCCTTGTGGTTTTGCCGGATTGCCAATCACTCAGGTGCGTGATCTGGGTATCGAGATCACGCCGATGGAGGCTGCCGCAGAATTACTGCCGCTGCTGTGCCGTACTTTCGGCTATGTCGAGTTCCAATGATTCCACTGATTGTTCCTGACTGGCCAGCTTCTGAGCGTGTCCGGGCGGCGTCCACCACCCGTCAGGGCGGGGTCAGCACGGGCACCTATGCCCGTTTGAATCTTAACTACAGCAGTGGCGATCTGGCGGATGCCGTGACCGAAAACCGCCGCCGCTTATATCAAGCGCTGGACATTGCGGGGAGTCCGCCGATCTGGTTGCAGCAGGTGCATGGTGCCACTGTGGTTGATGCGGCCAGCCTGAGTGATTCAGTGGCGGCAGATGCCTGCTACAGCCGCGAGCCAGGGCGGGTCTGTGTGGTGCAGACGGCGGATTGTCTGCCAGTGCTGTTCTGTGATCAAGCCGCCACGGTGGTCGCTGCCGCTCATGCCGGTTGGCGCGGTCTGGAACGTGGGATTCTGCCCGCTACCGTGCAGGCCATGAATTGTTCTCCTCAACAACTCTTGGCATGGCTGGGGCCGGCCATCAGCCCCCAGGCGTTTGAAGTCGGTCCTGAGGTGCGTGC
>SKOM01000269.1 GCA_007120095.1 Candidatus Competibacteraceae bacterium
AGATTTGATTGTTTACCAACTACAGTGATCGAGCCAGTCGAAATCCTTGCAGGAAATTACGTGAGTCTGGCAACAGCCAGAAGCGGGCAGCTGAATGCACCCACCACGAGTAAAAATACCACGACCCTCCACGCACGACCCGACGCAGATCGTCAGGCGCGTCGGCATCTAAAAGCTGCTGCTCAGCACCCGTATAATGCTTATCATACTCTGAACCGGTCCACTCGAAGACATTGCCATGACAATCGTGCACACCCCAGGGATTAGCGGCAAACTGATCGACAGGCGTTGTCTTGGCATCTTTAATCCACTCGCTAAAATCAACGTCTTCTGGTTGAAAATTGGCTTCGCTACGGGTGATCGTTTCACCAAAATGATAATCGGTCGTGGTGCCCGCTCGGCAGGTGTACTCCCACTCCGCTTCAGAGGGTAGCCGATACGCCTCACCGGTCATACGCGACAACCATTGACAATAGGCCATGGCATCATACCACGATACATTGATAACAGGGCGTCGGCCACGTCCCCAACCGGAACTCCCCGGTTGCTCGCGTCCTGTAGCAATACAGAAGCGATCGTATTCAGCAAACGTCACCGGATATTTACCGATGGCAAACGGCTGTGACAGGCTGACCGCGTGCTGGCGTTCGTTGTCGGCGCGGCGCGCCTCACCACCTGGAGACCCCATCAGAAAACGCCCCGGTGGAATCACGACCATCTCCGGCGCGGCAGTGCCATCTTGAAAAAAATCCTGAAACGTCACTGACCGACCTAATGCTGCAGCAATGTGCTGTTGATGCTGTTGAATCCGTTGCGCGCACCAACCGTGAATAAATGGCACATCATAAGTAGTTTGACGCGCGGGCTGCGGTGGCGTCGTTCCCGCTGGTTGCTGCCGTCTGGCCAACAGCGCTGCCGGCAAGACCTCCGGATGAGCCTCTGTAGAGTGATCGAACGGCAAAACAGTGTTAACCACCGCGTGTTGCAGTTCGCTGGGCAATACCGCGAGATAGCCCCGCCAATCGGCGCATTGCTGCTGAAACGTCCGCCACCGGGCTTGATGCGCCCATACGCTGGCAAGCAGATCATCAAGCTGATCCAGTTGTTCGATCAGGGTATTACGGCGGGCACGATCACGGGTCAATAATACCTGGGTCAAGGCCTTTTGGAGTCGGGACTGTCGTTGTTGCAGTTTAATCAGGCGACTGTCAAGCTGCCGGGCTGTAGGTCGCAAGCCGACCCGTCGCAGCGCATCATAAGTGGCCTGCACCCGAGGATCACGGGCCAGCATCTCGCGGAAAAAATACAATACAGCATCGCCCAGTAGTTCACGATAAACCAATAACGCATACAGCCCCTCAGGCAAAGGGCCGTGAACCTGTTCAATCCGCTCCAAAAACTGTTGGCTCAATCCATCAGCCTCGCTAACCAGCAGCTCTGCGATATCCGGGTCAGGCAGTTCAATAGCAGGAAATAACCGCTCGCAAGAGTACAGCAACGACACACTGTAGCGGTGCAATTGTTGACATAACGCCTTCCGGGCAGCCATGTCTAACGCATGCGTGACCGCGAAAGGCTCAAGAATATAAGCGGGAATGCGGGATTGATAACTGCGGGACAGACGGGTACCCAGGGCTCGGCCCAGATACCCACCGTTGAGTTCATCGTCGATGGCACTCAGAGCACAGATAAAGCTGTCTGTCAAGGTTTCTGCCAGATCAGTACCGCTGAGAGTGAAATGCCGCTGCAACACTTGGTGAGCGGGTCCAGCAACACCGGGGGGGCGTTGTTGTTCTCCATAGCCCAAAGACAAGGCTTGCAATACTGGAGCGTCCAACACCACCCCCAGGCTTTTATGCAGGAGTGTGCCTAGGCTCATTGTCTTGCCTTGTCGCTAATGCCGACCGAGAGTATACATACAAAATGTACGGTGCGGCAGCGGCACGCAAAACCGGCCATTGACATCAAATCATCATTGATAAGCGGTGACCCCATAGCGCTTGAGTGCTAATTTTTCCAACTCCACCAAGAAAAACAGCAGAATACCAAAGACCAGAATCCGCCCCCATTCAGCCCAGCCAATGGCTGCAGTACCAAACAGGAATTGCATCGGCGGTGCGTAAGTAAACAGCCCCTGCAACACGATTAACACGCCGATGGAAATCCACACCAGGCGACTGCCGAACAGCCCCTCACGATTAAACACCTGTTCGAGAATATAGCGGCTGTTAAACAAATAGAATATCTGTCCCATAACCAGGGTATTAATCGCCACGGTGCGGGCAATTTCTACATCGATGCCTTGATTATACATCCAGAGGAAATGGCCAAAGGTACCGGCCACCAGCAACACGGAGACGAAAAACACACGCCAGATCAAAAACCCCGATAATAAGCGGGTTTCCGGCGGGCGAGGCGAACGCTGCATAACCCCGGGTTCAGTCGGCTCAAACGCTAAGGCCAAAGCTAAGGTTACAGCCGTCACCATATTCACCCATAACACCTGCACAGGAGTCATCGGCAGGGTTAAACCGAGCAAAATCGCCGCTACAATGGTAAAGGCTTGCCCCCCGTTGGTGGGCAACAGATACAAAATCGCTTTACGCAGATTATCGTAGACGGTGCGGCCTTCTTCGACGGAATTAACGATAGAGGCGAAATTATCGTCAGCCAAGACCATTTCCGAGGCTTCTTTGGACACCTCGGTGCCCTTGATGCCCATAGAGACACCGACATCAGCGCGTTTCAAAGCCGGTGCATCGTTGACCCCGTCGCCGGTCATGGCCACAACCTGTTTATTCGCCTGAATCGCTTTAACCAAGCGCAGCTTGTGTTCCGGACTAGCGCGAGCAAACACATCTACATCACGCACGACCTTTTCCAGCTCAGCATCGGAGGCTTGTTCAACCTCTTGGCCGGTCATCACCCCGCCTTGAGTGCGGATACCTAAATCCTCAGCAATCGCCCGAGCCGTCACCGCATGATCACCGGTAATCATTTTAACCACCACGCCCGCCTCTTGGCACTGAGCCACTGCGGTAATCGCCTCATCCCTGGGCGGATCAATGATGCCGCACAACGCTAATAAGGTGAATCCACCCTGTTCAGCATCTTCAAACTCCAGATTCCGCTGACCGTTGTCAATCTCTTTAACCGCTATTGCGAGCATCCGCTGGCCAGAGGCGGCGATATCATCCATCCACTGTTCCCAACGCTCGGTATCAACCGCTTGGTCACTACCATCAGCAGTACGTTGTTGAGCGCATAAGGCCATGACCCGTTCAGGCGCACCTTTGAGATAAATCCACGCTTGGCGGCCTTCATGGTGATGATGCAAAGTGGCCATGTATTTATGCGCTGATTCGAAGGGAAGCACATCGGTGCGCGGGTAATGCTGGTTCGTCTGTTTCTGATCCAGCCCGCTCTTCAGCGCCGCCGTGACTAAAGCCCCTTCCGTCGGATCACCTTCCATGACCCAACCATCGCCACGCTCGGGCTGATACAATTCGGCATCATTACACAGCAGCAAACCCCGCAGAGCTTCCGCGAGCACGGGATGCTCTTCAGGCTCGATGTCTTGCTCGTCTTGAGTAAACCCACCATGCGGCTCATAGCCGACACCACCCACTTGGAAATGCTTGTCGGCGGTCACCATGGTTTTCACGGTCATTTCATTACGGGTCAGTGTCCCGGTTTTATCCGAACAAATCGTGGTGACTGAACCCAGGGTTTCCACAGCGGGTAAGCGACGGATAATGGCGTTACGCCCGGCCATGCGTTGCACTCCAATGGCCAGCGTGATGGTCATAATCGCGGGCAAGCCTTCGGGAATCGCCGCGACTGCTAAGCTGACCGCCGCTAAAAACATTTCCATGATGTCGTAATCACGGATCAAATAACCAAAGGCAAAGGTGACTGCGGCCAGCCCTACGATGGCCACCGATAACCAGCGGCCAAACTGAGCGACTTCGCGCAGCAGCGGCGTGGTCAGTTTTTCAACCTCACCGAGCAGTGTGGAAATTTTGCCAATTTCAGTTTCCGCACCGGTGCCGGTCACCACCCCACGGCCTTGACCGTAAGTGACTAAGGTTCCGGAAAACGCCATACTAGTGCGATCGCCAAGGTCAGATTTTTCGGCGGCTGGATCGGTATCTTTTTCCACCGCGACCGACTCACCGGTCAATATCGCCTCATCGATGCGTAAATTATTTGCGCGGATCATGCGTAAATCGGCCGGCACCTTGTCACCGGCTTGCAAAAACACGATATCACCGGGCACAAGTTCTTCTGCAGGCACGGTGTAACGTTGCCCATCCCGTAATACCACCGCTTTAGGTGAGAGCATATTGCGGATGGCATCCAAAGCTTTTTCCGC
>SKOM01000279.1 GCA_007120095.1 Candidatus Competibacteraceae bacterium
ACCGTTTTTCCGGATAACCACACGCTGCAAGTGCGGGTGGCCGCTCCTAGTGGGCAAACGGCTACTGAACTGCGTCCCGGTCATACCCGCCTGAGTTTTTGATGGCCGATGATTTCGCCATTGAACTCACCGATGTGCGCTTTCACTGGCCGGGGCAATCCCGGCCGGTGTTGGCGATTGATGCCTTACAGGTAGCGGCAGGCGAGTGCCTGCTGCTGCGCGGTGCCAGTGGCAGCGGTAAAACCACATTACTCAATCTGCTGGCGGGGGTGACGACCGCCCAGCAGGGCAGGGTGCTGGTGTTAACGACCGATCTGGGGCGGTTGCGCAGCAGTCAACGGGATGCGTTCCGTGCGGCGCATCTAGGGATTATCTTCCAGATGTTTAATTTAATCCCGTATCTGTCGCTGGTGGACAATGTGTTATTGCCGTGTCGGTTTTCACGCCAGCGCCGAGCCAAGGCCGTGCAGCGGCATGGTGATTTACCCAACGCTGCACGGCGGCTGTTGAGTGGTTTAGGTCTGCCGCTGGATGATATCGGTGATCGCTCTACCACTGAGTTGAGTGTCGGTCAGCAACAGCGAGTCGCGGCTGCCCGGGCTTTATTGGGTAGTCCGGAGCTGATTATTGCCGATGAGCCGACCTCAGCGCTGGATACCGAAACCCAGGAAAGTTTTTTGCAACTGCTGTTTCAAGAAGTGCGAGCCATAGGCGCGACGCTGATTTGTGTCAGCCATGATCCGGCCTTGCAGCCGCTGTTTGATCGCACTGTAGAAATTACCACGATTAATCACAGTGTGTCCTCATGAGTGCTATCTTCTCTTTGGCGTGGAAAAGCCTGCTCAACCGCCGGTTCACGGTGTTATTGACCTTATTTGCCATTGCACTCAGCGTGGTGTTATTACTGGGTGTGGAAACGGTGCGCCGGGATGCCAAGCTGAGTTTCGCCAATACGATTGCGGGCACGGATTTAATCGTCGGAGCGCGCAGTGGCTCGATTCAACTGCTGTTGTATTCGGTGTTTCGCATCGGTCATGCGACCAATAACATCAGTTGGCGCAGTTATCAGGACATCGCGGCCTTGCCGCAAGTGGCCTGGACTATCCCTATCATGCTGGGTGACTCGCATCGCGGTTATGCGGTAATGGGCACCAGCGCCGATTATTTTCAGCAGTATCGTTTTGCCCGTGATCGCTCGCTCCACTTTGCCGAGGGCGGGCCGTTTGTTGATCTCTATGATGCCGTCATCGGTGCTGAGGTGGCGCGGGCACTGGATTACACCCTGGGCCAGGAGATTATTGTGGCGCATGGTATGGGCGCAACCAGTTTTGCCAAGCATGACGATAAGCCGTTCCGGGTGGCGGGGATTTTGGAGCACACCGGCACCCCGGTGGATCGCACGGTGCATATCAGCCTGGAAGGTTTCGAGGCCATGCATGTCGATTGGCGCGGCGGTGCACCGATACCGGGTATGACCATCAGTGCCGATGAAGCGCGGGCTATGGATTTGACTCCGCGCAGTATCACGGCATTTCTCGTGGGTCTGGAATCGCGTCGCGATGTGTTTCGGCTGCAACGGGCGGTTAACGACTACCGCCAAGAGCCGTTGTTGGCCATTCTCCCCGGTGTAGCCCTGCAACAGTTATGGGATTTAATGCGGGTGGCGGAAACCGCCCTGTTGATGATTTCAGTGTGTGTGGTGGTGGCCGGGTTGATCGGTATGTTAGCGGTCTTGCTGGCGAGTCTGGAAAGCCGCCGCCGTGAGTTAGCGATTTTGCGTTCGGTCGGGGCGCGACCTCGTCATATTATGGCATTATTAGTCAGCGAAGCGGCACTTTTGGCGCTGCTCGGTGCCGTATTGGGCATGTTGGCCTTGTATGGCCTGCTGGCGCTGACCCAGGGCTGGGTTGAGGCGCGATTTGGCCTGTATCTGGCCTTGAGTGCGCCGGGCATTCCGGAGTTACGGATTGTGGCTCTGGTGGTGGGCGCGGGTTGTCTTGCTGGGCTGGTTCCGGCGTGGCGAGCCTATCGCTATGCTCTGGTGGATGGTATGACCTTACGCAATTAATTGAGGTGGCTGGTGAAGATTAGGGTTGCATTAGGGCTGACATTACTGCTCGGTGGAGGACTCGCGGTGCTGGCACTGCCTGCGGGTTGGCTGGTTCAGGACAACTCCAACGCGGACAGCTCCAAACAGTCCTTAGTCATGGCGGCGCATTCACCCTTTGTCGAAATTGACTGGGATGATCTCATGCCAGCGGATTGGTTTCCCGAAAATCCCTTTATAGACTATACCGATGACGAACTGGCCACCATCAGCGATGACAGTCCCGAGGGTCAGGAATTAATGGCCGTATTGGCGGATATTCTCGACAATGCCCCGATTGTTGAAGCGTTGGACGGTAAACAGATCCGCTTACCCGGTTTTGTGGTGCCGTTGGATTTTGCGGCGACCGAAGTGACTGAGTTTCTGTTAGTGCCCTATTACGGAGCCTGTATCCATGTACCGCCACCACCGGCCAATCAGATGGTGTATGTCACTACCGAGACCCCGGCACCCATTCAAGGTTTGTTTGATATCGTCTGGGTTGATGGCACACTGCGCGCTCACGGCGTGGACAATAAGTTTGGCGTGGCCGGATATACGCTGGAGGCTTATGCCGTGTCGCCGTATGAGTATGAAGGATAGCGGTGGTATGATGATTCGCTACCGTTTAACACTTTCAACTCTCTGATAAATTAAGATTTGCACCGCTTGGTGATATTCAAAAATGTATCTTTGACGGAGTTGACCACCGATTGCGTCAAACAGGCCACCGTAGAGCGCCTCCATATCTTAAAACCAGTAACAGGTGCTTGATCATGAAAGATTTTAATCCCATAGCCCATCTACGCCGATACGTTATCATTGCGCTGTTCAGCCTCATCGCCATCAGCGCCAGTACCGCAGCTCAGTATCAGGTCGAAACCGTCGCCACCGGTTTTGATCATGCCTGGGGGATGGCTTTTGTCCCTCACCAGCGGTGGCTGCTGGTGAGCGAGCGTCCCGGTCAGCTCAAACGGGTCAACCGTGATACCGGAGCCGTGACGCTGATCTCAGGATTGCCCGACATTCATGTACGCAGTCAGGGCGGGTTATTGGATATTGCCCTGCACCCCGATTACCCCGCTCAACCGTGGCTGTATCTGAGCTATTCGGTGCGTGACAGCGGCTTCCGGCAATCAACGACCGCTGTGGGGCGGGGGATTCTTGATCTCGAAGCCGGATTATTGCGCGACTTCGAGGAACTCTACCGCGCCCAACCGGCAGTCGCCAGTAACGCTCACTATGGCTCACGCCTGGCCTTTGATACTGAAGGGTATGTGTACATCACCGTCGGTGATCGCAATTCCAAAGATTTCGGGCCGCAGCATTATTCTCAAGATATCAGTAATGATCTGGGGGCGATTCTGCGCTTACACGATGATGGCCGCATCCCGGCGGATAATCCCTTTGTCGATGATCACCCGGCCAGTCCGGCGATTTTTTCCTACGGTCACCGTAACCCCCAGGGGTTGGCTTTTCATCCCCAGACCGGTGAGTTATGGGAAAATGAACACGGCGAACGTAATGGTGATGAGATCAATATCATTCAGGCGGGCGGTAACTACGGCTGGCCGATTGCCACCTATGGCGTAAGCTATATGACCGGTCGTCCCTTTGCCGTTACCCCGCCGGAAAACCCTGACACGGTTAATCCGGTGTACTACTGGGGGCCTGATCACCCCGAGGGGTTTCCGCCTTCAGGGCTGGCGTTTTATTTTGGCGAGGCCTTCCCCGAATGGCAGGGCAATCTTTTGATGGGTAATCTGCGTCATCAATATCTCGGACGGTTTAGCGTGGACGGTCATACGGTAGAGAAAACAGAACGCCTGCTTTCAGGGCGGGGTTGGCGGATTCGTGATGTGGGTGTCGGGCCGGATGATGGTCTGGTGTACGTGCTCATCGATCAGTCCAATGCGCCGCTGGTGCGGTTGCGTCCAGTAGAGTAGGGCGTTGACGCCTGGCGCTGTGACCCTGGATTGATGCTGTGAGTTATCGTATGCCGCGAATGCTGCGCTGGTGTCTGGCCAGCCTGATGGTGCTGGTGGTGTTGGTTGCCGGTCTCGGTGTTTGGGCTTATCACTTGATGCGGGCCAGCCTGCCGCTGCTTGATGGGGAGTTAAGGGTAGCTGGTTTAAGTGCCACCGTTCATATCGAGCGGGATGCTGCCGGAATACCCACCATTATCGCGGCTGATCGTGTCGACGCCAGTCGGGCATTGGGGGTATTGCACGCCCAAGAGCGTTTTTTCCAGATGGATCTCATGCGCCGCCGATCCGC
>SKOM01000040.1 GCA_007120095.1 Candidatus Competibacteraceae bacterium
AACTTGTCGGTACAGTGAACTATCAGATCCAAGACAATGCCTTTCTCTCAGTGGGCTATCGTTATCTGCATGTGGATTATCGCGATGGCGGCACTCGGTTTGACATGCGTATGGGTGGGCCCCTGCTAGGGGCGACAGTTTTGTTTTGAAACCGGTCTAACGACACATTCAGGATTACATTAGATGCTTAGAGTATTCATTGTTGAATCTACCGCGACGGGTAACGGTCAGTTAAGTGCTTGGCGCAGGTGTGCACTAAACGCCTCGGCCGTCATGAATCCGACTACCCGGTGCGCCGGTTGCTCTTGACCGCTGCTGTCAAAGAACAAAATCGCTGGCGGGCCGATAAGATTAAAATAATTAAGCAGGGCGCGGTCTTCAGCATCATACGCGGTGACATCGGCTTTGAGCAGTACGGCTTGTTGTAGCTGCGCTTGTACGGTGGGGTCGGTGAAAGTGTGACGCTCCATCTCCTTGCAGTAGAAACACCAATCGGCATAGAAATCCAGCATGACGGGACGTGGGCCGGCTGCGGCCAGTTGTTGCTCCAGATCAGCCACGGTTTTAATGACCTGGAAGTCGGGTTGAGTGAGCTGAGTGGGGCTTCCGGCAATCAGGGTTCCACGCAGTGGTTGCCAAATGGACTGCCCACCTGCGGCGACGCCCACCAGCAACAGCACGCCATACACCAACATGACTACACCGATGCCACGGAATAGAGTATGCCAGCCGCCGCTGCTGGCTTGAAGTGCGCCCATATACACGGCACAGACGATTAACAGACTGGCCCACAGCAACATGCTGATGCTCGCCGGGAGCAACCACTCTAACAGCCAGATGGCCACGGCTAATAGCAGCACTCCAAAGACGGCATTAATGATCCGCATCCAGGCACCGGCTCGCGGCAGCCAATGCCCCGCTGAAGTACCAATCACCAGTAGTGGTGCTCCCATTCCCAGACTCATGGCAAACAGCGCTGATCCACCCAGAACCACATCACCGCTGAGACCAATAACCGTGAGTACTCCGATCAATGGCGGGGCGACACAGGGGCCTACGATCAAGGCAGACAATACCCCCATAATGGCAACCCCTGCCCAACTGCCGCCACGGCGGTTGCTGAGCTCGCTTAAGCGAGTCTGCCAGGCGGCAGGGATCTGCACACGCAACACACCAAACATGGCTAAGGCCAGCAGTACAAACAGGCCGCTGAATACGCCCAATACCCAGGGATTTTGCAAATACATGAGTAGATTCTGCCCGGCCAGAGCCGCCACTATGCCCGCCGCCGTGTAGGTCAAGGCCATAGCCAGCACATAGACTGCGGACAAGGCCAAACCACGACGGCGAGTCAGGCTTCGGCCTTGGCCGGCAATCAAGCTGGACAAAATGGGAATCATCGGAAATACAAAGGGGGTGAAAGCCAGTAATAAACCAAAACCGAAAAAAGCCGGCAGTGCCCAGAAGCGTTGTTCGCTCAGCATCTGGGCAATACCGTCTTGTTCAGCAACCGGTGCTGGTGTCGCTGGACTCGCCTCAAGGCTGGAAGTTGGCTCGTTCAGATCAGCAGGCACCCCGGTCGGGGTGTCCAATGGTGGCTGCACGGTGCGTAAGACATCTTGGATCAGGTCGGGTGGATCACTGGCGTCTGGGTCGGCTGCGGTCTGTTGTAGCGGCGGCAAGTCTACAGTGAATTGTCGCCGCTCGGGTGGGTAGCAGATACCGACTTCGGCACAGCCCTGGGAATGGACGGTGAGTTCCAATTGGGTTGATTCGCCATTATCCCTTTGTAGATTAAGAATAATATGCGCCTGATTGTAATACACCTCCATCGGCCCGAAAAATTCATCGACGATTGGCACGCCGTCTGGAAATTGCACCGATTGCAGGCTAATGCCCGGTTGATCGGTTTCAAAGCGTATCCGCTCACGGTAGAGGTAATAACCCTCGGCAATCGTCCACCGAGCGACGATCTGTTCAGGAGCTGCCACTTGAAAATCGAGCACAAAAGCCTGTTCGGGCTGCAACAAGTCATCGGGCTGTATGGCCTGAGCGGAACTGGCGCTGAGCCACAGCAGCAGGATGAATAACAGCGCCTTGCCGTAGGGGCGGCGATACTGGGCTAGGGCAGGTATAAATCGATGCATAAGATTTCAGTGGTTACGGTGTATTTGAAGCGGTTACGTCATCTATGTTGCTACGGATGCGCTCCAACCTGGTTCGGTTCCCAGTCGAGCACGATAATTTTATCGTCGCAGCCCTTGACACTCGCGCCACGATCACTATGATTAGCACTCAACTAAAGCGAGTGCTAACAACAGCACTTATCACACAGCATACAGTTCATCGAGGAGATGCTTTCATGAAGATTCGTCCATTACATGATCGGGTGATCATCAAACGCCTGGAACAGGAAAACCGCTCCGCAGGCGGCATTGTTATCCCCGACAGCGCGGCGGAAAAACCGCAGCGCGGTGAGGTCATTGCGGTCGGCAACGGCAAACTGCTGGACAACGGCGAGGTGCGTCCCTTAGATCTGAAAGTCGGCGACACCGTGTTGTTTGGTAAGTATTCGGGTAACGAAGTCAAAGTGGATGGCGACGAGCTGGTCGTGATGCGCGAAGACGAAATTATGGCCGTGCTCGAAGGCTGAGTGCCAACCCGCTACTGATCACCATCACTTTTTAAGAGGACATTACTTATCATGGCAGCAAAAGAAGTCAAATTTAGCGAAGATGCTCGTAGCCGCATGGTACGCGGTCTTAACACTCTGGCTAGTGCGGTTAAGGTGACCCTCGGCCCGCGCGGCCGTAATGTGTTGCTGGAAAAATCCTTTGGCGCCCCTACCGTCACTAAAGACGGGGTTTCCGTGGCCAAAGAAATTGAGCTTGAAGATAGATTCGAAAATATGGGCGCGCAAATGGTCAAGGAAGTGGCCTCCAAAACCAGCGATATTGCCGGTGATGGTACCACCACCGCTACCGTGTTGGCTCAGGCTATTGTCCGCGAAGGTATGAAAGCCGTGACCGCCGGCATGAACCCCATGGATCTCAAGCGCGGTATTGATAAAGCCGTCATCGCCACGGTTGACGAGCTGGCTAAACTGTCCACCCCCTGTGCCGATGACAAAGGAATTGCCCAAGTCGGCACGATTTCCGCCAATGGTGACGAGTCTGTCGGACGGATTATTGCCGATGCCATGCACAAAGTCGGCAAAGACGGTGTGATTACCGTGGAAGAAGGCAAGAGCTTAGACAATGAGCTGGATACCGTTGAAGGCATGCAGTTCGACCGTGGCTATCTGTCGCCGTATTTCATCAATAATCAAGAGAGCATGTCGGCGGAACTGGAAGATCCTTATATCCTGATCCACGACAAGAAAATTTCCAATATCCGTGAATTACTGCCGGTACTGGAAGCGGTGGCCAAAGCCAGTAAGCCGTTGCTGATTATCGCTGAAGATATCGAAGGCGAAGCGCTGGCGACTCTGGTGGTTAACACTATCCGTGGCATCGTGAAAGTCGCTGCAGTCAAAGCTCCCGGCTTTGGTGATCGGCGTAAAGCCATGTTGCAAGACATCGCTGTTCTCACCGGCGGTACGGTGATTTCTGAGGAAGTCGGCTTGTCCTTGGAGAAAACCACCTTGCAAGACTTGGGTACGGCCAAGAAAATCGTCGTGGGTAAAGAAGAAACCACGATTGTCGATGGCGCCGGCCAGCACTCGGATATTACCGCTCGGGTTGAGCAAATCCGCGCTCAAATCGAAGAAGCGACCAGCGACTATGACCGTGAAAAACTGCAAGAGCGGGTTGCGAAGTTGGCTGGTGGCGTAGCAGTGATCAAAGTGGGAGCGGCCACTGAGATTGAAATGAAAGAAAAGAAAGCCCGCGTTGAGGATGCTTTACACGCAACCCGTGCGGCAGTGGAAGAAGGTGTGGTACCGGGTGGTGGTGTCGCTCTGGTTCGTGCTAAACAGGCCATTAAAGACCTTAAAGGTGATAATGCCGATCAGGACACTGGAATTAATATCTTGCGTCGGGCTTTGGAAGAGCCGCTGCGCCAGATTGTTCACAACACCGGCCATAATGAGCCTTCAGTGGTGTTGAATGCAGTTGCTGCGCAATCCGGTAATTATGGCTTTGATGCCGCCAGTGAGCAGTACGGCGATATGATTGAGCTGGGTATTCTCGATCCGACCAAGGTCGCTCGCTCGGCGCTGCAAAATGCCGCTTCGGTTGCCAGCTTGCTGTTAACCACCGAGGCCATGGTGGCTGAACTGCCTAAGAAAGATGAAGGTGGTGGCATGCCGGGTGGTATGGACGGCATGGGTGGCATGGGTGGCATGGG
>SKOM01000142.1 GCA_007120095.1 Candidatus Competibacteraceae bacterium
GGCCAGCCGCCACCGTCCTGCCCTCTAAAATAGATTCACTGGCCAGTAGCTCATGCACTACCGATACTGCTCGCACTACGGATAGATCCCAGTTGGAGCGGAACAGTGAGGTACTGATCGGTACATCATCGGTGTGACCGGTAACGATGGTGTCAGCATCACAAACAGCCAGTATCCACCCCAGTCGCTGGATCACAGGGCGCACCTCGGGGATCAGGTCGGCTCGACCCGAAGGAAAGGTGGCGTGTTCGGAGAATCGAATGACCACGCGCTCCTCATCGAAGCCGATCTGCACAGCATCTTGTGCTACATCCAGTTCGGTATGCAGTAAATATACCAGCATCTTGATTCCTGAATCAATTTCTACATCAGCCGGTATCCAGTCCGGGTCGTCAAATACAATTTCAGAGTCAATCTCCACGTCTAGATCCAAAGGGTCATAATCCAGGCGCTCAGGGCCATGAGCGGGCGCGGCGGGAGCGCCTTCAAAGGGAATGGGAATGTCCTGATCGAGGGGCGGCGCGAGCTCTTCTGGGTCGACCATTCCTTTAGGATCAGTCTGTAGTGAGCGTAGCGATACATCGAAAGCGGCCATAACGGATTGCGCGGCCAGTCGATAACGCTCGGCGTCCATCACGGTAAACGACAGCATCAGGATGAAAAATGTGAGCAACAACATGAATAAATCGGCCATGGTCACCATCCATCCGGGAGCACCCTTGGGTTTGGGTGGTGGCAAGGCGAATGAGCGTTTAGGACGTTGCTTGGCCGCAGCGGATTCGCCAGTGTCTGGTTTTGCAGGTCTAGCCATAGGTCACTTACAGTTGAGT
The DNA here is from genome assembly GCA_007120095.1 of Candidatus Competibacteraceae bacterium. Classification (GTDB taxonomy): domain Bacteria; phylum Pseudomonadota; class Gammaproteobacteria; order Competibacterales; family Competibacteraceae; genus SKOM01. Next base: position 831 of record SKOM01000142.1, read on the forward strand.
ATCAGCTTAACTTTCTTCAAGTTGACCACGCTGAGTTGGTTCGAGGAAAGCGGTGAGCAATTCTTGCATGACCCGTGGGTTTTGTCCCTCAAGGATGCTGCGCATAGACGTCACAATCATTGCCATGATGCGCTGTTCATCCTGCTTTTTAGCCTGCAATTTATCGGCTAACGGCAAGGCGATGACATTAGCGATAAAAACCCCGTAAAAGGTGGTCAGCAAAGCGACCGCCATCGCTGGCCCGATCGCAGAAGGGTCATCCATTTGACGCAGCATTTGCACTAAACCCACCAAGGTTCCCATCATGCCTAAGGCCGGTGCCGTTTCACCCACACCACGAAACACCTGTTCGGCCGTTTCATAACGCACGGTAGCTTGTTGCATCTCTTGCATTAAAGCGTCTTCAACCAGATCCGGTGGGTGACCGTCCACGGCCAGAGTAATGGCTTTACGCAAAAAATCATGTTCGGCCGGGTAATCTTCTAAACCGAGAATACCTTGTTTGCGCACCAAGAGCGCCAGTTCACGCAACTGAAAAACCAAATTAATCGGGCTATCATTTTTTTCTAAAAAAACCGTATGGAATGCCATACGCACAGCGCCGGTAACCGATAATAGCCGGTATTTGATCAAGGTTACGGCCAAGGTGCCCACCACTACAATGGCTATTCCCGGCAAGTTGATGAATGCCGCTATCCCGGAGCTGAACGCAATCGCCGCGACGATAACGAGGACACTTGCGATCAGACCGGCCAGAGTCATAATATCCATATTGTTAGTTACCTAAAGGTATAAATAAGGTTTGATTCGTATTGAAACCAAAATCTGACCGCCAAGTTTTAAACTATCATACCAAGCATATGCAATTATTATGCCGTGTGTAGATGTGCCGCAGCAGTGTAACTTCGCCAATTCCAGGCATAGTGCAGAATGTTGTAACCATTTAAGTCTGTATTTAGTCATTAGGCTTGACCGATAACGACATCACCGGGTAACTTAAACAGGATACTATTCATCAATAAACTGGCAGTGATTGAACCCTAGGGAGAAAGTCAAGTGACGGCCATTCATACCCTTGGTGATGGGGATTTGAACTCACTCCCTGTGCGGGTGTTACTTTTAGCTGGTTGTTCTGAACGTGCCGACTGTCTTAAAACAGTGCTGGAATTTCTGGAGTATAAACCGTCACTTCACCATGAGGTTCCGCTGCTAGAAGCAGGGCATGGCTGGCTGGCCTGGGTGATCAGCGGATGTTTGGGCCAGCAGCTCACTGAGATATTGCTGCAGCTATCCGAGATGACTACCAATGTGCCCATTGTGCTGGTAGGCAAACCGGAGGAATTTCCCACTCTGCCGGCAGCAGTGCAGGCCCGAGTGGTGCGGCGGGTCGACTTGCCGATGCGCTATCCACAGTTAGCCAATGCACTGCAATGTGCCCGCCATGCCGTAGTCAATGGGGGGCTGCCGGGTGGTGCGCGGCCATTGGAGTTATTCCGCTCGCTTGTGGGGCGCAGTCCGGCCATCCAGCATATCCGCCGCCTGGTAACACGGGTGGCGGCAACCAATGCCAATGTACTCATCCTTGGTGATACCGGTACGGGTAAGGAAGTGGTTGCGCGTAATATTCATCATGCATCCAGCCGACGTAACCGGCCTTTTGTGGCGGTCAATTGCGGTGCGATACCGGCTGATCTGCTGGAGAGCGAATTGTTCGGCCATGAGAAAGGAGCTTTTACCGGCGCCCTGATTACTCGGCAAGGGCGTTTTGAAATGGCCGATGGCGGAACGCTGTTTTTAGATGAGATTGGTGATATGCCGTTGCCGATGCAGGTCAAGTTGCTACGGGTATTGCAGGAACACAGCTTTGAGCGGGTAGGTGGCAATCGCAGTATCCGTTGTAATGTCCGTATTATTGCAGCAACCAATTGCAATCTTGAGGCGCAAATTGCCGAGCATAATTTTCGAGAAGATTTGTATTACCGCCTGAATGTGTTTCCCATTGAAATTCCACCGTTGTGTCAGCGCCGTGGGGATCTGCCTCTATTGATTAGCGAGCTGACCGCTCGAATGGATGCTGAGGGACGTGGCATTGTGCGTTTAGGCAAATCATCCGTACGCGCTTTGTCGCGTTACTCGTGGCCCGGTAATGTGCGTGAATTAGCGAATCTCATCGAGCGTTTGGCGATTATGCATCCCGGCGAGACAGTGGAGGTTGAGGATTTACCTGCTAAATTTCGTTGCGATGAAAACGCGGTATCAAGTGAGGGCGGTGTCGACTTACCTGATCAGGGATCAGCAACAGAACCCTATCTGCCCGAGCAGGGGATGGATCTGAGAGAATATCTGAACGAATTAGAAACGGTTTTGATTCGTCAAGCTTTAGAAGAGTCTTCCGGAATTGTCGCCCATGCCGCTAAGCTGCTGGGTTTGCGCCGCACCACCTTGGTTGAAAGAATGCGCAAGTTTGGCATCTCCCGCCCTGAGAGTACCTCATGATGTTGACTGGCGGCTCGCGTGCCTGTTGAGTTTCTTGTGAGTGACCTATGAACATTATCAGCGACTGGATACGGCGTGTGTTGACCGATACCCAGGCCATTGTGTTGTTGCTTATCCTGTTGTTGGGTCTGGCTGTCGTTTTGCTGATGGGGCGTATGTTAGCGCCGGTTATCGCTGCGGTGGTTGTCGCCTATCTGCTCGAAGGTCTGGTTAGTTGGCTGGGACGCTGGCGAACGCCGCGTCGATACGCTGTGCTGTTGGTATTTTCATTATTTAGTCTACTGTTGATATTTCTGGTGTTCGCGCTATTGCCTATGCTCTCACGGCAGCTTTATCAATTAGCGCAACAATTGCCCACGATGTTGATTCAGGGCCAGGAGATGCTACTGAGTTTGCCGGAGAAATATCCCGCATTCGTCAGTACCCAGCAAATCAATGAACTCATCGCCAGTATTCGTGCCGAGGTGGGGACTCTAGGACAGTACCTGCTGACATGGTCGCTGGCCTCGGTGGTCAGCGTAATCACCTTGGCGGTGTATCTGTTTTTACTGCCATTGCTGGTGTTTTTCTTTCTTAAGGATAAAGAACGCATCATCAGTTGGTTTAAATCGTTTCTACCCCATGACTACACCTTATCCAAGCAGGTCTGGCATGAAGTCGACTTGCAAATGGGTAATTATGTTCGCGGTAAATTCTGGGAGATCATCATTGTTTGGGCTGTGAGCTTTGCGACGTTCCATATCTTAGGATTACAGTTCGCCATGCTTTTGGGTTTAATGGTGGGAGTGTCGGTTATCATCCCCTATATCGGGGCTGCAGTCGTCACCGTGCCAGTGGCCTTGGTTGGGTTATTTCAGTGGGGATTCGGCCAGGAGTTCGTGTGGCTGATGATAGCCTATGCGATCATCCAAATCCTAGATGGTAATGTTCTGGTGCCGTTGTTGTTTTCCGAAGTCGTGGATTTGCATCCCATCGCTATCATTGTCGCGGTGCTGGTCTTTGGCGGTATTTGGGGCTTCTGGGGGGTGTTTTTCGCTATTCCGCTGGCGACTGTGGTGCAGGCGGTGATCAAAGCGTGGCCCGCTGGCGGGGTCAACGATGTGCGGCCCACGGAGCCGGTTTGAGTGCGCGACGGTTACAAGTTGTCGGAAGCAAATTCGGCCAGCCGTGAGCGCTCGCCGCGATGCAGTGTGATATGGCCAGCGAATGCCCAGTGCTTAAACCGATCCACGACATAGGTCAACCCGGAGCTGGTCTCGGTGAGATAGGGAGTGTCGATTTGAGCGATGTTACCTAAGCACACAACCTTGGTGCCCGGACCGGCGCGGGTGATCAGGGTCTTCATCTGTTTAGCGGTTAAATTCTGCGCTTCGTCGACAATCAGAAATTTATTGAGAAACGTCCGTCCACGCATGAAATTAAGCGCATGAATTTTAATCCGGCTGGATAACAGCTCCTGGGTCGCCGCCCGTCCCCAGGATCCGCCTTGTTCGTTACTGCTCAGCACTTCCAAATTGTCCATTAGCGCACCCATCCATGGCGTCATTTTTTCTTCTTCAGTGCCGGGGAGAAAGCCAATGTCTTCGCCGACCGGCACGGTGACCCGGGTCATGATGATTTGCTGATAGCGTTTTTCATCGAGAATCTGTGCCAGACCCGCAGCCAGGGTGAGCAGTGTCTTGCCTGTGCCAGCCGCGCCGAGCAAAGAAACAAAATCCATCTCCGGATCGAGCAACAGATTCAGGGCGATATTTTGCTCCAGATTGCGAGCGGTGATGCCCCAAACCGTTTGGCGTTCCAGGCTATAATCCTTGATTCGTTCCAGTACGACGCTCTGACCTTCGCGACGCCGCACTAGATAGCCCAGCGGATCATCAGGCAACACGATGCATTGGTTACAGTACCAGCTCGATACCTGCGGCCCGCTGATTCGGTAGAAGGTTCGCCCTTCTTCATGCCACGCGTCTAAATCCTGGCTGTGGGTAGACCAAAAATCCTCGGGAGCCTGCCACACCCCGCTGTACAGCAGACTGACATCGTCCAGTGTTTGATCATTATAGTAATCTTCAGCATGGATGCCGAGAATCGCCGCTTTAATGCGTAAATTGATATCCTTGGAGACCAGGGTTACCGCATGGCGTTGTTGCAACGCCATGGCTACGCCGAGAATATCGTTATCAGGGGTATGGCCGGGCAGTATTTCCGGCACAGGGTTGGTCAATGGCTGGGTTTGGAAAAACAGCCGTCCACCGGGGGGTTGACCGATATCACCTAACCCCGGCAGGACAAGCCCGTGCTCAATACCATCGTGACTGACATTAGCCATCAGGTCATCAAGAAAACGACTGACTTGGCGTACATTGCGTGCCAGTTCAGATTGGCCTTTCTTGGCACGATCCAGCTCTTCCAGCACCATCATCGGCAACAGAATATCATGCTCATGGAAGCGAAACAGCGCCGTAGGGTCGTGCATGAGCACGTTGGTATCGAGCACGAATAAGCGCTTGCCGGTCGGTCTGGTCACTCAGCCAGCTCCTGCGCAGCCGCCAGTACCTCGGCCACATGTCCGGGCACCTTAACGTCGCGCCACTCACGGCATAATACTCCTTGACGATCAATCAGGAAAGTGCTGCGCTCGATACCCATAACCTGTTTGCCATACCTGTTTTTAAGCTTCATGACTCCGAACAGTTGGCATAGGGTCTCGTCGGTATCAGCGAGTAAATCAAACGGGAAGTCATGTTGGGCGCGAAATTTTTCATGGGATTTGAGATCGTCGCGGGACACTCCGAAAATAAAAGTGTCCAGCGCCTGAAATGCCGCATAGTGGTCGCGGAAATCCTGGCCCTCAGTGGTGCAACCCGGCGTGTCATCTTTAGGGTAGAAATACAGCACCACAGGATGCCCGCGCAACGCGCTGAGATGCAGGGTTTGATCACCGGTGGCCGCAGCCGTAAAATCAGGTACCGCTTGGTTCAGTTGTACTTGGCTCATTACTTGATCCTCTCAGGGGGGCACTAGCCGGTTAACCTTTCACCGGTTCCAGCAGTGCATCCCAATCGTGTTCATCACAAATGTCGAAAAATTCATCTCGCAGCATACCGACATGCACCTGCTCGGGTATGCTGACGACAAGATTCACCGCCAGCATCGGTGTGGCTGTGTGCGCAACCCGGTAACTGCGCGAGGCAAAATCATCGATGCGCACCTCGCGACTGTTAAAGAAATCGATGATCCGAAGAATCACGCAAGGGCGCTCCAGCGCGGTGATTTCAGCCGCATAGGGCCGAAAATCAGGGTGTTCACGAAAACCATGACTGCGTCGAATCAGGCAACGTAGCTTGTGGGAGCGTTCCAGTTTTTGCAACTGGGTTTCCAGGCGGGCCAGTGTGTTCCAATTGCCCTGCACCAACAATAACATACTGGTTACATCGCCTAACAGCGTCATACGGCTGTCCAGAATATCGCATTTGCAGTCTTGCACCGTGCGTGTTAACGCCTCTACCGTTTCGGGACGGTCTTCACCTAACACCGCTACCGCTAGAAAGTTCACCTTGTCCCCCTGATTGATTGCTCCATTATTTTCATAGTGGCTGTCGCGCCCAGACGCATCAAGTCCAGACAACAATGCTTGTCAAGTCGGCAGGGGGTACGTAACATCTTAGGGTTAAAGTCCAATGTGTAAAATTCCGAGGCAAAAGCATGTTTCAGGGTAGTATGGTAGCACTGGTTACGCCGATGAGCGCCACCGGCGAGATTGATTATGCGGATTTGGCGCGACTGGTTGAATTTCACATCGAGCAGGGCACCGACGCGTTGGTGGCCGTAGGCACCACTGGCGAATCGGCCACGCTAAGTTTTGCCGAACACAATGATGTCATCCGACGGGTAGTCGAGCTCGCCGATGGGCGTATCCCGGTGATTGCCGGCACCGGCGCTAATGCCACGTTAGAGGCTTTGCATCTAACGGAATCAGCCGCCGAGGCGGGCGTTGATGCCTGTTTATCTGTGGTCCCCTACTATAATAAACCGACCCAGGAGGGATTGTACCGACATTTTTGCACGATTGCTGATCGGGTAGACATTCCGCAAATCCTTTATAACGTCCCCGGGCGCACCAGTTGCGATTTATTGCCTGAGACGGTCAACCGACTGGCTGATCATCCACGCATTGTCGCCATCAAGGAAGCCAGTACATTGGAGCGTATTCAGACACTGATCGAGCTATGTGGCGACCGCATCGCCATCATCAGCGGTGATGATCCTTTTGCCGCCGAGGCGATTCTGGCCGGTGGGCGCGGGGTGATTTCAGTCACCGCCAATGTGGCACCGAGGGCGGTTCACGAGTTATGCACCGCTGCACTGGCCGGGGATCGAGAGGTCGCAGAGCGCATCGATGAGCGGTTGCACCCACTGCACAAAGCGTTGTTCTTGGAATCCAGCCCGATACCGGTTAAGTGGGCAGTGGCGCAATTGGGATTAATCGGTCCGGGTATTCGACTCCCGCTTACTCCCTTAAGCGAATCGTGCCACGCTCAGGTGCACGCTGCCATGCACAGTGCCGGCCTATTATGATTACCCGTTGCATGTTGGATATGTTCCCTAACCGTCATCTAATGCTGTCAATTGTTGCCCTGGGTGTGCTGCTACTGCTCAGCGCTTGCGGTACCGTCACCGATATCATCCCCGATCGGCGACCTGATTATCGCACCAGTGCACCCACCAGCCCACTGGAAATGCCGCCCGATCTAATCGCATCAACGCTGGACGATGCCTTGCAGGTGCCCGACTTGGCACCGCGTGACAGGGCCACATTATCGGCCTACAGCCGCGAACGGCAAACTGGCCTGCCCAGTGAACCCGTGGTGCGTGCCCCGGAAAGTGTGCGGGTTGAGCGCGACGGTGATCGCCGCTGGCTAGTCAGTGACCAAGCCGCTGAACAGCTATGGCCGCAGGTTAGAGCGTTCTGGGTAGATAATGGCTTTCCACTCAGCCGGGACGAGCCGAGTATTGGCATTTTGGAAACCGATTGGTTGGAAAACCGCGCTGACATCAGTGATGGTCCGGTGCGCGCTGTGCTGAGCCGCTTTTTGGATTTTGCGTACTCAGCGCCCACCCGTGACCGTTTCCGAGTGCGCCTGGAACGAGTCACTGAGGGTACGGAAATTTATTTGACCCATTATGGTGTTGAGGAGCAACTGGTTACGGCCGGCCGCGGCAGAACCGCGACAGAGAGTACGACAACCGTCTGGCAATCTCGACCCCGCGACCCGGAATTAGAGGCGGAAATGCTCACCCGCTTAATGGTGCATCTGGGTACCGCTGAGTCAAGTGCCCGTGATGCCTTGGCAACTGAGCCGGCTACACCCTCCGGTGAGCAGCCGCGTGCCCGCCAGATAAGCAATGAATTGGGCGAGCAGGCATTGCTGGTCGAACAGGATTATAACGAGACCTGGCGGCGGGTAGGGCTGACACTGGACAGCGAGCGCTTTGTGGTCGAGGATCAAAACCGCAATGAGGGCTTGTATTTGGTGGAGCAAATCGACACCACAGCTCAGCAGGGCGGTGGTGTATTCTCGCGATTGGCTTTTTGGCGTTCCGAGCGCGAGGGTGGCCCCAAGGGCACGGGCGAGCGTTTCAGGGTGCGGTTGGCTGGTCAGGGCGCACAAACCTTGATCGTTATTCATGATCTGGACGGTAATGTGGACAATTCCCCTGAAGGGCTAGCGTTACTGGAGACGTTAGGCGAGGCGTTGCAGTAGGCGCGTGGCCACACCCATCCAGCGATTGTCGCCGCAACTGGTCAACCAGATCGCCGCTGGCGAGGTGATCGAGCGCCCTGCGTCGGTAGTCAAAGAGCTGCTGGAAAACAGTCTGGATGCTGGGGCGCAGCGTATCACCATTGATATCGAACAAGGCGGGGTCAAACTCATTCAGGTCCGTGATGATGGTAGCGGCATCCCCCAGCAGGAGCTACCATTAGCCTTGGCCAGTCATGCAACCAGTAAAATCACCCGGGTTGCCGATTTAGATCGGATCGCCAGCTTAGGATTTCGCGGTGAGGCCTTGGCCAGCATTGCTGCGGTATCACGGCTGACCCTGATTTCCCGTACGGCTGAAGCGGCTAATGCTTGGCAACTCAGCAGTACCGGCTATGACACTGTCGCCGCCCCTGAGCCTGCCGCCCATCCGCCGGGAACTACGGTCAGTGTCCGCGATTTATTTCATGCCATACCCGCTCGGCGGCGATTTTTGCGGACTGAGCGCACCGAGTTCGGCCATATCCAAGACACGGTTGATCGCTTGGCGTTAAGTCATTTCGCCGTCGGGGTACAGCTACGCCATAACCAACGGGTGATTACTCTGTTGCAGCCGGCGACTAACCACACTGAACAACAGCAGCGCGTGGCTGAGTTGTGCGGGCGTGACTTCATGGAACAAGCGCTGTATCTGGAGCATGAAGCGGCAGGGTTATGCTTGTGGGGATGGGTGGGGCTGCCGATATTTTCCCGCAGTCAAACCGATTTGCAATATTTTTTCGTCAATGGTCGCACAGTGCGCGATCGTTTGGCCGCTCATGCTGTGCGCCAAGCGTATCAGGACGTGCTGCATCATGGTCGGCATCCCGCTTATCTGCTGTTTTTGCAGATCGATCCGGCATTGGTTGATGTTAATGCGCATCCGGCCAAGCATGAGGTGCGCTTTCGTGACCCCCGGCTGGTGCATGATTTTCTATTTCGCAGCCTCAATAAGGTGTTGGCCGCCAGCCGTGCCGGGCACACGCCGCCAGCGTCCAGTGCGACCGCCACAGTGCCACAGTCCACGGCTCACTCTCAACGGCCACCGGGCACTATCCGCCAGCGTCCTTTACCGCTGCGGGTCAATGAAACCTTATCCGCTTATCAGCAACTGCATCCGCAAACCCCGGCACCCTCCACGAACCCTGACGACCCCACGGCCAGTGCCGCATCTGCTGCCCAAGAGTGTATGCCCCCGTTGGGCTATGCGCTGGCGCAATTACACGGGATCTATGTTCTGGCTGAAAATGCTGACGGATTGATTGTCGTCGATATGCACGCAGCTCACGAGCGGATTACCTATGAGCACCTGAAGGCCGGACTGGAGCGCGAGGGTATCCCTTGCCAGCCGTTATTATTGCCGATCAGTGTGCAACTCAACGCCCGTGAACGTCGGGCCGTAGACGCCCATACGGATCTGTTCGGTAAGCTGGGGCTGGAGATTGCGCCGCTAGGGCCAGACAGTATCGCCGTGCGCAGCATACCGGCATTGCTTGCCGAAGCCGATATTGCCCAACTGGTTCGCGACGTATTGGCCGATCTGCTTACCTATGAGCACAGTACCCGGGTTCAGGAACTGCTGCACAAGATGTTAAGCGCTATGGCCTGCCACGGCTCGGTGCGGGCTAATCGTCGCCTGACACTGACCGAAATGAACGCCCTGCTGCGCAGTATGGAACGGACTGAACGCAGCGGCCAATGTAATCATGGGCGTCCGACCTGGACTCACTTGCGGCTTGACGATCTGGATAACTTATTCTTGCGCGGACGTTAATGAGCATGACCAAACCCCCAGTATTGTTGCTGATGGGGCCGACGGCTACGGGTAAAAGTGATGTAGCCCTTGCATTGGCCGAACGTTTACCGGTTAGCCTGATCAGCGTCGATTCGGTGATGGTCTATCGCGGCCTGGATATTGGTACCGCTAAACCAGACGCCGCAACCCGGGCGCGGTATCCACATCAACTGGTTGATATTCTTGAACCGACACAAGCCTACTCGGCGGCGCAATTTCGCCACGATGCCTTAGCCGCCATCCAGCAGGCCCAGGCAAACGGTCGCTTCCCTCTGCTGGTCGGTGGTACGATGTTATACTTTCATGCGCTGTTGCAGGGTTTGTCGCCTTTACCTGCGGCTGATCCGGCAGTGCGTCAGCGCTTGGATTATGAACGCCAGCACTACGGCCTGGCGGCGTTACACCAGCGTTTGCAAGCGGTCGATCCAGTTGCGGCTGCCCGTATTCATCCCCATGATCCCCAGCGTGTGCAAAGAGCGCTGGAGGTCTTTGAACTCACTGGACGCCCGCTGAGTCAGCATTTTACTGCGGATATGGCAGCGCCTGTTATGCTGGGAGATGCGGTTCAGTGGATTATCGCACCTCCACAGCGAGCGGATTTACACCAGCGCATTGAGCAACGTTTTCACCGGATGCTGCAGCAGGGCTTGATCGAAGAGGTTGAAGCCTTGCGTGATCGCGGTGATTTAAGTGCGCACCAACCGGCCTTGCGTGCTGTCGGTTATCGCCAAGTGTGGCAGTATTTACACGGTGACTGTGATCGCCAAACCATGATCACCGCCAGCATCCAGGCGACCCGTCAGTTAGCCAAACGCCAACTGACGTGGCTACGCCGCATGAACACCGCCCAGTGGCTCGACAGTCGGCAAGATCATCTTGTGGCCACGCTAGTCAAACAGATAGAAGCAGCTCAGTACGTTTGAGAATGATGGAACTATAATTTATTTTTGCAGTACTACACGTTGCGACTTGCATCATCCACTATGCCAACAATAAGGAGCCTGCCCATGGCTAAAGGCCACTCACTTCAGGAACCGTTTCTCAACGCATTGCGTAAGGAGCGTATTCCGGTATCGATTTACCTGGTCAACGGGATCAAACTACAGGGACACATCGATTCCTTTGACCAATTCGTAGTGCTGTTGCGTAACAGCGTCAGCCAGATGATCTACAAACATGCGATCTCGACTATTGTGCCAGCGCGTAATGTGCGGCTTAATTTAGCGACCGATCAAAGCCTTGATGACGATGATGATGACATGCATACTGCTCATGAGTAACCTGACTGTAGCGGGGGGAAGCTGATTGTTAGAACGGCCTCGCGGCGGCGAACGCACGCTGTTGGTTCATCTGGATATGGCCACACAGGAAACGGATGAATCCGCGTTGGCCGAGTTCCAGGACCTGGCCCGCTCTTCAGGGGCCAGGATCTTGGCTACAGTCACCGGGCGGCGTGAGCGTCCCGACCCCCGCTATTTTGTGGGTAGCGGCAAGGTGCAGGAGATTCAGGCTCTGGTGGTCGAACACCAAGCCGCACTAGTCATTTTTGGCCATGACCTCTCGCCCAGTCAAGAGCGTAACCTGGAGCAGGCGTTGCAATGTCGTGTGCTGGATCGCACCGGCTTAATCCTCGATATCTTTGCCCAGCGGGCGCGCAGCCACGAAGGTAAATTGCAAGTCGAGCTAGCCCAACTGCGGCACCTGTCGACGCGCTTGGTGCGTGGTTGGACGCATCTGGAGCGGCAAAAAGGCGGTATCGGCTTACGCGGTCCGGGCGAAACACAGCTCGAAACGGATCGCCGCTTGTTAAATGAACGTATCAAGCAGATTCGGCGGCGGCTGCAACGGGTTGACCGGCAACGCAATCAGGGGCGCAGCACCCGCAGCAAAAGCGCCACGCGCACGGTATCCTTAGTGGGTTATACCAATGCCGGTAAATCCACTTTATTTAACCACCTGACGACTGCCGAGGTGTATGTCGCTGACCAGTTGTTTGCGACGCTCGATCCTACCTTGCGCCGCTTGACACTCCCGCATGCCGATGCAGTGGTTTTAGCGGATACTGTCGGTTTTATCAGTCATCTGCCACATGAATTGGTCGCCGCATTTCGTTCAACCTTGCAGGAAACGGTTGAGGCGGATTTGCTATTGCATGTCATCGATGCCAGTGACCCGGTTCGTGATCGGCATATTACCCAGGTCGAGCAGGTGTTAACCCGTATCGGTGCCGACTCAGTCGCCTGTATCAGGGTATTCAACAAAATTGACTGTAGCGGCGATGATCCACGGCTAGAGCGAGATGTTCACACCGGCGAGCCGCAAGCCGTTTGGTTGTCAGCACGTACAGGCCAGGGTGTGAACCTGCTGTTGCAGGCCGTCGAGGAAACCATCGCCGAGGATATGGTGCATGTACACCTGCGTCTGCCATCGGTCGCGTCCCGCCTGCGGTCACGGCTGTTCGATCTGCAAGCGGTTGTCGATGAACGCATGGATGAGCAAGGTGATTGGCTAATTGAAGTGTACACTTCGCGGCGCAATTTCGAACGTTTACGCCAGAATGAAACCTTCCCTGCAGAGTGGCTGATGTAGTTCTAGCGTCGAGCCATTGAACTCATTAACTCCGCATGACTCTCATTAAGAGCCCTGAACATTGCTCAGGGTGCTGGTAAGACCGGAATCATTGCACCCTGTTATCGTTTGCTATCCGCTGCGATTTTCTTGTAAGATGAGGGGTTCGCACAAAGTATGATTCCTCACCGAAACAACTCACTGATTTGGAGTGTGCAGTAAATGGCCTGGAACGAACCCGGCGGCAATAATCGAGATCCTTGGGGAGGCAGTGGTAACAATAGCGGCGGTGGTCGCGACCCAGGCCCACCGGATCTCGATGAGGTCGTCCGCAAGCTGTCTGGCAAATTTGGCGGCTTATTTGGCGACAAGCGTGGCGGTAACAGTGGCGGTAATGGCGGCGGTGGGCTGAATATGCCCTTCGGCTCCAGCCCCATCGGTTTTTTAATTATTGGCGCTATCGCCGTGGCTATCTGGCTGGCGTCTGGCTTCTACATCGTCGATGAAGGTACCCGAGGCGTTGAATTGCGCTTTGGCCAGTATAATCGAACCACGATGCCGGGTCTGAGATACCACCTGCCTCGACCCATTGAGCAAGTCGAAATCGTTGACGTGTCACAGATCCGTGCCGAGGAAATCGGCTATCGCTCAGGACGGGCGGAAGCCCGGCAACCTGCCTTGCGCACCGTGGCCCGTGAGGCATTAATGTTGACTATCGACGAAAATATCGTCGAAGTTAAACTGGCTATACAGTATCAAGTCAGTAATCCGCGTCACTATTTGTTCAATCTGTTTGATCCGGATCAAACCCTGCGGCAAGTGTCCGAGAGTGCGATTCGTGCTGTGGTTGGCGACAGCACCCTGGATTTCGTCCTCACCGAAGGGCGTGCTGAGGTTGTTGCCCGAGTGCGGGAAATCACCCAAGAGAATCTCGATGACTACGGTGCCGGATTGATTATCACTAATGTCAACTTGCAGGATGCGCAACCGCCCGAGCAGGTGCAGGCGGCGTTTGCCGATGCGATCAGGGCGCGGGAAGACGAGCAGCGTTTTATTAACGAAGCCGAAGCTTATCGCAACGAAGTCTTGCCGGTGGCCCGCGGTGAATCCGCCCGAATATTAGAGGACGCTGAAGGCTATCGGGAACAGGTCATCGCCCGCGCCCTCGGTGAAACCAGCCGCTTTGAACAGCTTCAGGCTCAATACACCTTGGCGCCCGATGTGACCCGAGAACGGCTGTATCTGGAAACCATGGAAGCGGTACTGAGCAACACCAGCAAGGTATTACTCGATGTGGAAAGCGGTAA
>SKOM01000205.1 GCA_007120095.1 Candidatus Competibacteraceae bacterium
CATCACAGCGGATTGGCCGCCGCCAGTCAGCTTATACCGGCACTGTTAGTCAATCTGGCAGATGCCAATGCCTCGGCTCATCATACCGGGTATGTCATTAGCACCATTGGCGAGGCCCTTACTCAGCGTTTACTGGTCTTGGCGGAACAGCGCTTGGGGCCGCCGCCCGTTGCCTATGTCTGGCTGGTTGCGGGGTCACTGGCACGCATGGAACAAACCGCATTATCTGACCAAGATAACGGTTTGCTGCTCAGCGATGATTATGACCCGGAGCAGCACGGTGCTTATTTCGCCCAGTTGGCCGAGTATGTGTGTGCAGGACTCAATACCTGTGGTTATACTTATTGTCCCGGCAATGTCATGGCCATCAACCCCGAATGGCGCCAACCACTGCGTCAATGGATGCGTTATTTCGATGTGTGGATTGAGTCACCTGAACCGAAAGCACTCATGCTGTCGAGTATTTTTTTCGATTTACGGCCTTTGGCGGGTGATCAACAATTGTTTCAGGAACTCAACGACTACGTACTCGAAAAATCGCAAAAAAACAGCATTTTTCTGTCTTATATGACGCTTAATGCACTGACCCATCAACCGCCGCTGGGGTTTTTCCGTAATTTCGTGTTGATCCGCAGCGGGGAACATGCTAACACGCTGGATCTTAAACATAATGGTGTCGTGCCCATTATTGATATCGCCCGCATCCATGCGCTATCAGCCGGGCTATCGCCCGTCAACACGCGCGAACGCTTGGAGGCGGTCATGGCCACGGGGACACTGAGCCGCAGTGGCGCAGCCGATCTGTTAGACGCGCTGGAATTCATCGGCACGATCCGGTTGCAACATCAGGCTTACCAGATTCGCCGAGGTCATAAAGCTAATAATTTTTTGTCTCCGAAGCACTTATCACAATTCGAACGCAAACATCTGAAAGACGCTTTCAGCATTATACGCGCCTTGCAAACGGCATTAGGACAACGTTTCCAAGCCAGCCAGCTCAATTAACTGTTGATGAGTCAAGTGGGCTCAGCGGTAACTCGACAATAAAACGCGCGCCTTGCCCCCATTGGGATTCCACCCAAATCCGCCCGTGATGATGTTCGACAATCCGCTTGCTGATCGGCAAACCCAGTCCCGTACCCTTGGGCTTGCCGGCCTGTTGATCGCTGATTTGATGAAAGCGCTCGAATACATAGTCGATATGCTCAGTGGCAATCCCCGGCCCGTTATCTTCAACTTCGATACGGGCTTGATGGTCACGCTTCAGCAAGCGAATAGCTACCCGGCCGCGTTCATCCGGACAAAATTTAAACGCATTGGACAGCAGATTAATCAGGACTTGAGTTAAGCGGTCACTGTCCCCTTGCAAAATCAAGGGTTGTTGTGTGGACTCAACCTGCAACTCAACACCGCGATCCTTGCATAATTGGCGGGTGGCATTAACCGCATCGTCTAACACCACATCCAGATCGACGGTCTGGTTATCCCATGCAATATGACCGGCGTCCATTTTGGCCACGTCCAGCATTTGATTAATCAGCCGTGTCAGCCGTTCGCTTTCCTTGACGATGATGCTGAGAAATTGATCTTTCTCGTTTTTAGAGATGTCGGGATTATTGAGCAAAATCTCGGAAAACGCCCGGATGGACGTCAGCGGAGTGCGCAGCTCATGACTGGCATTGGCCACGAATTCGTCTTTTAAACGATCCAGCTCTTGTAGACGTTGATTCGCCGCGCGTAATTCACTGTACGCCGCAGCCAGTTCCCGGGATTGGCGTTCGAGTTGCCGACTGTGGCGAATGGCTTGCGAGCTTTCATCGAGGATGGTCATCACTTCGCTGACGCTTAAGGCTTCCCCTTTGAAAATGGAGCCAATCATCACCCGAGCGGATGCCGCCCCAACCGCTCCCGCCAGCAATTCCTCAGCATGATGGACTAAATTCGCGTCGGCACGAGTGCCCGCTCCCAATGATAAACCATGGTAATCTGCGTATTGGGCAAAAGCCTGATTCGCTCGCTGATCGCCCAGGAAACGGGCCACCATTCGCCGCAGTTCGGCCACGTCAGCGCTGCCACGCCAGACCAATGATGCGGTCGGGGTGCTACTAGGATTGAACACGTCGATAAAACGACTGGCCTGAATCCGCTCAACCGGATCTTGGGCACACAGCATCGAACCCAAGATCAACCCTCCGATGTTGAACAACATGCTCCAAAATACACCGTGGGTGAAGATGTCCAACCCTTCCAGGCCAAATAAAGCACTCGGGCGCAACAGGGTCATGCCCCAAGGGCCTTGTTCGATAAACCCCGTTGGCAACCAACCAGAAAGGGGCAATAATAAGGTATAAATCCAAACCAGAAACCCACCGCTGAGACCGATTAAGGCCCCGATGCGATTGGCCCGCCGCCAAAATAAACCGAATAAAATCGCCGGTGCAAACTGAGTGACGGCAGCAAACGAGAGCAGGCCGATAGTGACTAGCGGGAAAAATCCGCCGGCGGTGCGGAAAAACAAATCGCCCAGTAAAATCATCACCACGATGCTGATCCGGCGGATGTTGATCAACCAACGGCTTAAATCACCACGCTGATGCAGGCGCAAACGTTTCCACCGTAACAGCAAAGGCATGATTAAATCGTTACACACCATAGTCGATAAGGCTACGGTTTCCACAATCACCATGCCGGTGGCCGCTGACAGACCGCCGATAAACACCACCAACGCCAACCACTGCTGTTGCTCCAGCATGGGCAGAGACAATACCAGCATATCGGTTTGCGGTGGGTTACCGGCAAACACCAGCATACCGCCCAGGGCGATGGGCAATACAAATAAATTGATCACCAGCAGGTACAGGGGAAACAGCCAGCTTGCCGTGCGCAAATGCGATTCATTGACATTTTCCACCACGATGACTTGGAACTGCCGGGGCAAAAACATAAAGGCCATACAGGACAAAAAGATCAA
Source organism: Candidatus Competibacteraceae bacterium (assembly GCA_007120095.1). Lineage (GTDB taxonomy): Bacteria > Pseudomonadota > Gammaproteobacteria > Competibacterales > Competibacteraceae > SKOM01. Next base: position 2,972 of record SKOM01000205.1, read on the forward strand.
GGTAAACCAACCACCGAAGCCGCCGGGAATCGCCTCGATGCTGAACAGCCGTTGTAGATCTGGGTCTGCTGCCGCCTGGGTGAAAATATCCGTCGGCCCGGAAAACATCATGAACGTCACAAAAAAGCCAACGGCTAAAAAGGCCACCAGTTTGATAATGGACTCAAAAGCAATGGCGGCCACCATACCTTCATGGCGCTCAGTAGCGTCGATATGGCGGGTGCCGAACAGAATACTGAACACAATCAGCAATAGTGCGGCATGAAAGCTGGTATCCAGCCACAGGGGCTGCGCTTCGGCTTTCTCAAGGGTCACCAGCTCGGGATAGTTGCTGAGAACGGTAAAACTGCTGGCAATGGCTTCAAGCTGAATCGAGATATAGGGCAGAATACCGATCACCGCGATCACCGAAACTACACCACCCAACAGAGGGCTTTTGCCGTAACGAGAGGCAAGAAAATCAGCAATCGAGGTGATGCGCTGGGTTTTGGAAATACGTACGATTCGGCGCAGTAACAACCAGCCTAGGATCATAACCAGCGTCGGTCCGATATAAATCGGCAAAAATCCCATGCCTGTCTCGGCTGCCCGTCCCACACTGCCATAGAATGTCCAGGCTGTGCAATACACGGCAATCGACAGCGTGTACACCAACGGATTGGCAATGAGGGATCGGCCGCGTTCAGCATAGTAATCGCTGAAATAAGCGATCAGGAACAGCATGCCAAGGTAACTCAGGGCGAAGCTGATAATCAGTGTGTGCGTGAGCACTTCAGCGCTTCCCGCTAGTCATGGCCAGACCGATCCCGGGCTGCTGCCCACAACCACACCGCAAGCACAATGACCAGCAACAGCCACAATCCGTACAAGTACAACACCAATAACGGAATCCCGAGCAGCGCCGATGGTTTGTCAAATAGCGCCAGCAGCGGGTAATTGAAGGCCAGAATGCCTGCAACAAACAAGATGAGCACACCGTCCCGGTAGCGTGCTGACATCTTAAAAGCGCGCCTGCGCACGGCGGATCTGCACCATTTTTTCACTGGCTGCCAATGCATCGCCCAAGGTCATAATACCTTGAGCTTCCATCATATCGAGTAACTTCACAAACACTTCAGCCGTGCCCAGGGTATCGCCCAGGGCATTATGCCGACTGGTCAGAGTAACGCCTAAGCGTTCGGCAATCGCGTCCAAATTATGGTCGCTGGCGTGGTCGTGCAAATAGGCCGATAATAACAGCGTATCCAATACCAAATTAGTGATGCGTACCCCTGCGGCCTCTTCTTTGAGGGTCAGGAATTTCATATCGAAGGCCGCATTGTGGGCGACCAGAACCACATCTTCTTCGCCGACAAATCTCATGAACTCTTTGAGTACCTCAGGTGCTGAAGGCTGGTCTTGCACCATCTCTTCGGTGATACCATGAAAACGAGTGGACGCCCGCGGAATGACTCGACCGGGGTTAATCAAGCGATCAAAATGCTCGCCGGTTAAAATCCGTCGGTTGACCACCCGCACCCCGGCGATTTGCACCATCTCATCACCGCGCGAGGGTTCCAGGCCAGTGGTTTCAGTGTCAAACACCACATAAGTGAGCTGACTGAGCGGCTGCTCAATCAGGCTACCGAAATCATCAAGATCGCGGCTCAAGGAAAAATCGTAGAATTCCGGACGTGCCGGTAAGGGCGCACGGGGGGGACGCCATTGGCGATCCGATGCCGGTAAGGGCACACGCAGCAAAGCGCGACCTTTTTGGCTGTGCGGCTGACTCCAGAGTACGCTGTTATGACGGCTTAAAACCTCACGCACCGTGGTTGCCCCGACTAATTCAGGCAGTCCCTCGTCCAGCCACGTCTCAATTTCCCCGGCGGGCAGCGGCTCGCCTTTCCAGATAAGATCCAGGTAGACGCGCCGGTTGCCCAACAGAGCCTCTGCTCTGAACCGTGTGGCTCGCGACTGCAAGTGCAACAGTAAGTGCTCGATGAGCAACATTAAGGAGTGGCCGTCAGCATACAGCCACAGTGGATCACCCACTGCTCTCAATCTCGGGCCCCCACGCGCCAGCAAGCGCTGGCTGACGCTGCTGATTAAATCCTTTGAAAGCACATCGTGCAATGGCCATTGAATGCGGAATAGCGAACGCAGTTCCTGGGACAGATTTTCCAACCGCTGGCTGAGCAGGTCGCTCTCACTGACCAGAACATTCACAAAAGCTTCGCACTGTTGGACATCACGCGCTGCACCGGCCTGCAGGGTTTCGGCAGCCGCACGCAAGCTGGCCAAGGGCTGACGCAAGTCTTCCAGGGTAGTATTCACCGGCGGCGGCTCCTGCCCCAAGAGTCCACTGAAGCTATTAAATGTAATCAGAAAAGCTGAGCTCACCGCACGGCTGGCCGGCAGCAGGTTCATCCGGCAATGATAGAGGTTTCCATCCGCCACATTAGCGCAAACAAATTCTAAACTTTCCGAGGGCTGTCCCGATTCCTGGCGATGCTTGAGCAGATCGAATGTATTTTCAATTGATGAGCGATGCCAGAAGTTATACAGGGAGCGGCCCAGGCCCAACTGGGCCCGTTCGCCCAGTAACTCCAGGGCGGCGGGGTTATACAGTAAGACCCGCGCCTTGGTGTCACACACCAGCACTCCTTCAGACAGACCGCTGAGCACCGCCTCCAGTTGGGCCCGCTGTTCGTCGCTGATTCGAGCACCGGTGGCGATGGCCTCGGCACTTTCATGCCGAGCATACATCAAGGCTGCGCCCAGCGTACTCACCGCATTGGGTAAATCCCCTAGCAGATGAAAGGCGGGCAATTCAAATTCATGGGCGGGATTGCCATAATTCAGAATATTGGCACCGCGTTCCAGCGCCCGTAATGGCTGCATCAGCCATTGATCAAGCAGCACCCATAGCAGCACCAGGAGCATGATTAAGGCAAAACCGGCCAGCACACTGTATCCCAGCAAGCGTTCCTGCAAGTCCGCATCGCTGACCAGAGCGGGCAAATACCACGCTGCCAGACCGGTCAGTGCGATGACGAGGATTAACGGCACGGGCAACAGCAGCCAGAACCATCTGCGCTCATTCATATTGTGCCTGCTCAATCAATCCAGCACTAACATGGCCTGCACTCGGGCCACAACATCACGGGTCGCAAACGGTTTGGTGATGTAGTCATCGGCACCCAAAGCCTCGCCTTTTTCCCGATCAATTTCACGCCCACGCGCTGTCAGCATGATGACTTTCACAGCGTTCCAGGCTGGATTAGCCCGTACCGCCTGGCAGACCTCATAGCCGGACTTATTGGGGAACATGACATCAAGCAACATCAGATCCACAGGCTGCGCCTGTAGCGCATCAAGAGCCGCTTGACCATCCGTGGCCGTGTAAACTTCAAAACCCGCTTGTTGTAAAAGAAATTTTAGAGAAAGTAATATATTGGGTTCGTCGTCGACGATTAAAATTTTGCCTGCCACAGTAGCTCCTCCAATCTATTAGAATATAGTACCTGTGCCGATGCAGTATGGCCTGTTGTGGTCCGCCACGGCACCAAAGGCATAATTCCATTATAGATGCCTAGTTTACTCTTCTTCGCGGGTCTTTTGGATACCGACGTTACCCAAGGCATCCCCTGAGACAGGCGGAGTGCGTTTACTCTTAAGCCGAATCATCAGCCGCAGGTTATTCAGCGAATCGGCAAAGCGTAAGGCCGTGTCGTAATCGACAAAGCCTTCATCATACAACTTAAACAGAGACTGATCGAAGGTAATCAACCCCTGTTCGTTAGCCCGCGACATGGTGTCCTTAATTTCACGAATGCGACCCTGAAAAATAAGCTCAGCCACCAGCGGCGTGTTGACTAATACTTCCACCGCCGGCACGAGGGCTGGCTTGTCACAGCGCGGAATTAAACGCTGGGAGATAAATGCTTTCATATTGAAAGACAAATCCATCAGCAACTGTGGACGTTTTTCGTCCGGGAAAAAGTTGATGATGCGATCAAACGCCTGGTCAGCATTATTGGCGTGCAAAGTGGTTAATACTAAGTGTCCGGTTTCAGCAAAGGCCATCGCCGCCTCCATGCCTTCACGATCACGCACCTCACCGATATGGATGACATCAGGAGCCTGGCGTAAGGTATTTTTCAAAGCAATCGTGTAAGAGTCCGTGTCGCTACCCACTTCACGTTGATTAATAATGCATCTTTTGTGCTGATGGAAAAATTCAATCGGATCCTCGATGGTGATGATATGTCCATTGCTGTTCGAATTACGGTAATCAATCATAGCCGCCAGCGATGTCGATTTACCGCAGCCGGTACCGCCGACGAACACAATCAGACCGCGCTTGGTCATGGACAGATCTCTTAGAATCTCCGGCAGGTGTAACGACTCGAAATCGGGAATATCGGAGCGAATATGACGCAACACCATACCGCTGCTCCCACGCTGCTTGAACGCGCTGACCCGAAAGCGGGCAACATTTTTAAAGTGCAGGGCGAAATTCGCTTCACTGCACTCATCAAACTCGCGCGAGGTCCGATCATTCATCACCGAACGGATCAAATAGTCCGCCTGCTCGGCGGTCAAAGCGTTATTGCCCACCCGGCGTATGTTACCGCGCACTTTAATAGCCGGCGCGGAATCCGCCGTGATAAATATGTCTGATCCCTCTTCTTTTACTAACAACTCGGCAAGGTCAAGAATGTACTTAAAAGCCTGTTCGCTTTCCATTAAGATTCTCCATAGGCGTAGATCGCCACCGGCGCTGACTGCAATATTGAACTGCATCAATTACCATAAGCCTAGTGTATTAGGTATACCCAATGATCACCAAACCTGGCAAACAAAACCTGTTACTGCTCACCACAGCGGGCTGGAATCGGTTATAGTCGGCAAACGTGCAATAACCCTATCACAAATGACTATGTCGGCTATCCTCACTTTGCCTCAACCTGACGACTGGCATCTGCATTTGCGTGATGCTGAATTACTTAACAGCGTTGTACCGTTCAGCGCCCGACAATTCTCTCGGGCTTTGGTGATGCCTAATCTGCAACCTCCAGTCACAACCTGTGAACAGGCCCTGGCTTATCGGCAGCGTATTCTGGCCGCTGTACCCTCTGGTCAGGCGTTTAATCCGTTGATGACGCTGTACCTTACCGACCGCACCAACCCGCTTGATATCACTCACGCCGCGCTCAGTGAGTTTATTTTAGCGGCAAAACTGTATCCCGCTGGTGCCACCACGCATTCCGAGGCGGGCGTCACGGCGATTGAGCGGATTGAACCGGTGCTGGATGCCATGCAAGAACATGGCCTGGTGTTGTGTGTGCACGGCGAAGCCACCCATGCCAGCGTCGATGTCTTTGACCGTGAAGCGGCCTTCATTGAGCAGATACTAACACCCCTAGTGCAACGCTTTCCGACCCTGAAAGTCGTTTTGGAGCATATTACCACTCGTGAAGCGGTCGAATTTGTGGAAAACTCACCCGCGCACATCGCCGCCACCATTACCCCACAGCACCTATTGTATAATCGTAACACCCTATTTCAGGGTGGACTACGCCCGCACTATTATTGTTTACCCGTGCTCAAACGCGAAACCCATCGTCAAGCCTTGCTGACGGCCGCCACCAGCGGCAACCCTAAATTTTTCCTCGGCACCGATAGCGCTCCCCATCGCCGTCAGGATAAAGAGTCAGCCTGCGGTTGTGCCGGTTGTTTCAGCGCTCCAGCCGCATTAGAACTTTATGCCGAGGCGTTTGAGCACGCTGGTGCACTGGATCGGTTAGCCGGTTTTGCCAGCCATTATGGCGCGGATTTTTACGGCGTAGCGCGCAATACCGCAACCGTCACCCTGGTTCGCGAAAACTGGCAGGTGCCTGAGGCCATCCCGTGTAACGGCGATACCGTGATCCCACTAGCAGCGGGTGACACATTGAGCTGGAGATTACGTGACTCAGGGTAGCCATCCCTTATGGCGGCTCGTTTTATTATTAAGTATCGGGCTGCTGCCGGGGATCAGCCTGCAGGCCAGCGAGTGCGGCAGCGACTATACCCCGATTCACCGTATTCAAGGCGCGGGCGATATCACCCCCTTGTATGATCAGGTTGTCACCACCGAAGGGGTGGTGGTCGGTGATTTTCAGGGGCCGCGACCCCGGCTGCGCGGGTTTTATATCCAAGATACCGCCACGGACAACAGTCCGGTGCACACCGGCCGTTCCAATGGGCTGTTTATCTATCACCGCGATGCTGAAACCGTGCGCTTACAGCAACGGGTTCGGGTCACCGGTACCGCCACCGAGTTTCACGGTCAGACCCAGTTAGCCGCTGTCCGGGCGATCACGGTCTGCGCGGACGATCAATCCGTCCCAGCGACGCCGATTCGCCTGCCTTTTCCGGCCGCTGTGGATGGCATACCTTATCTGGAACGCTATGAAGGCATGCGAGTGAGCGTACCGCAAACCCTGTACGTCACCGATGTGTTTCGCCTGGGCCGTTTCGGCGAACTCACCCTCAGCGCCCATGAGCGGCTGTGGCAGCCTACCCATAGATTTCCTCCAGGATCGAACGCTCAGGCGTTAGCCCTCGCCAATCAACACAACCGGATTGTGCTTGACGACACCCTGAATGCCCAGAATCCCGAGCCGATTTTATGGCCGACACCCCACGGCTTATCCGCCAGCCACAGCGTACGCGGTGGTCATGCCGTCCGTGGTATCGTCGGGGTAATGACGTATACTTGGGGAGGGCACCGCAGTAGCCCCAATACCTACCGCATCCACCCGGTACAGACCCTAACCCGATTACCCAGTAACGTGCCTTTGCCTAAATTTGACGCCACACCTAATCCGCGCTTATCCGCCCCCGCCGAAATCGGTGGCCGCCTACGGGTGGCCGGGTTTAATGTGTTCAATTATTTTACCACCCTGGGCAGTGGGTCGCGATGCGGCCCCCAGGGTAATCTACCGTGTCGCGGGGCGGCCAATCAGCGCGAATTCACCCGCCAGCGCGATAAAATCATCGCCGCCCTCATCGCCATGAATGCCGATATCGTGGGTTTAGTTGAACTGGAGAATAACGATTACAAAGCCATTGCTGATTTAGTCAGCGGGCTGAACCAGCGTCTGGGCACTGACCACTACCGCTTCATCAACACCGGCACCCTCGGTCCGGATGTAATTAAAGTCGGTCTGATTTACCGACCGGCTAAAGTCGCTCCCGTGGGCGATTATGCCGTGCTGGATCGTCAGGCCGGTTTTGATGATGTCCGTAACCGCCCACCATTAGCGGTCACTTTCCAGGAACAGGCATCGGGTCAGCGGTTGACTGTGGCGGTGAATCATTTCAAATCGAAACGCGCCGCCGAGCTGGAAAACGAACCCGCTTGTCAACGCCGTCCGCCCAGCCTGGCGAATTGTGACCAGGGTGATGGTCAAGGCTATTGGAACCACACTCGCACCCACGCCGCCCAAGCCTTGGTGGATTGGCTGGCCACCAACCCGACGGGGCAGGGCAGTGATCACCGCTTGATTATCGGTGATCTCAACGCCTACGCCCGTGAAGACCCCATCCGCACCATTGAACAGGCGGGGTATACGGATCTGATTCGCGCTCATCTCGGCGATCAGGCGTATTCGTTTTCCTTTGCCAGCCAGTGGGGTTATCTCGACCACGCCTTGGCCAGTGCCCGCTTATTGGAGCGCGTCACCGGGGTGACGGTCTGGAATATCAACGCCGATGAACCCCCGGTATTGAGCGCTAATATGGCCCATCAATCACCCAGGCAGCACACCACCCTCTATGCCCCGGATCCCTTTCGTTCCTCGGATCATGACCCGGTCATCATTGGCCTGGATTTGTAATTGGCTCCTATGGATTTAGCTGCATTAGCCACCACCATTAAGCGCTGGGGGCAGGAACTGGGCTTTCAACAACTGGGCATTAGCAATATTGATCTCCGTGCTCACGAACCCCGGTTTCAGGACTGGTTGGCCGCCGGATTTCACGGCGAGCTGAACTATATGGTGCGTCATGGCCTGAAACGTACCCGCCCGGCCGAACTCCTGCCCGGCACCCTGCGGGTCATCAGCGCCCGCATGGACTACTGGCCGCCCACGGCGGCGGATCCATGGGCCGTATTAGGCGATGCGCGTCGCGGCTATGTGTCGCGTTATGCCCTAGGTCGGGATTACCACAAGGTGGTGCGCAAACGCCTCCAGCACTTAGCCCAGCGGATTGAACACGCCGTTGGTGCCTTGGGCTATCGGGTGTTTAGCGACAGCGCCCCGGTGCTGGAAAAAGCTTTGGCGGAACGAGCCGGTTTAGGCTGGATTGGCAAACACAGTAATCTGCTCCTCCAGCGCAGCGGCTCATGGTTTTTTCTCGGAGAAATCTATGTGGATTTACCTTTACCGGTGGATCAGGCCGCAACCAACCATTGTGGTCGCTGTCGTCGGTGTCTGGATGTCTGCCCAACTGCTGCGATTGTCGCGCCGTATCAGGTCGATGCCCGCCGCTGCATTGCCTATCATACGATTGAATTGTACGGATCGATTCCAGTGGAATTCCGCCGCGCCATCGGTAATCGCATTTATGGCTGTGATGATTGTCAGTTGGTATGCCCGTGGAATAAATTCGCGACTCCAACCCCGGAGGTTGATTTTTTGCCTCGCCAAGGACTGGACAGTCCACAATTGACCACGCTGTGGGCCTGGGATGAACCCACATTTCTGCGCCGCACTGAAGGCTCAGCGATTCGCCGGATCGGCCATCAACGCTGGCTGCGTAATATCGCCGTGGCGCTGGGTAATGCCCCGGCTGACCGATCCATCATCGCCGCGCTGCACACCCGCCAAGCTGAACCCTCGGAATTAGTGCGCGAGCATTTACACTGGGCGCTGGCGCAACAGACCCATTCACTGCTGGATTAATGATGCAACGCCGTTTACGGATTATTATCCCCTTAGTCGTACTCGCTATTGGTGTCGGCGGTTTTATGGCCTTATTAAAGACTCGGCCTGAAGGACCGGCAGCCAGTGTCAGTGAGCGCGTGTGGCGGGTGACGACTGAAACCATCGAACTCCAAGCCCTGGCACCCAGTGTGCTGCTGCATGGTCGTGTGGAGTCCCCGCGCCATATTCGACTGCGCTCTGCCATTGAGGCCGATGTGCGCACCGTCGTAGTTTCCGAAGGTCAGGTGGTCGCGGCAGGCGAGCGGTTACTGAGTTTAGATCAGCGCGAACTGGATTTACAACACGCCCAGCGCCAGGCCGAGCACGATGAGATCCAGGCGCAGATTGATCTGGAACAGCAACGCCGTCAACGTGACCACAATGCCCTGCAGCATGAACAAGCGCTGCTGAATCTGGCTGAACGCGGCGCGACCCGCGCACAGGATTTACTCGGGCGTGATCTCGGCTCCCAGGCCGCGCTGGATGAAGCCCAGCGGGTGTTGGAACAACAGCGCCTGACGGTCAGCAATCGCCAAGCCGCTCTGACCGAGTTCGAGGCGCGTATGGCGCAGTTGCGGGCGCGACTGCGGCGCAGTGCCGCCCTGTTGGCCAGCACTGAGTTAGACCAGCAGCGAAGTCACTATACCGCACCGTTTCCGGCACGCATTACCCAGATTGCCGTCGCATCCGGTGATCGGGTACGGGTGGGCGAGTCCCTGATCGAATTGTTTGACCTCAGCGCCCTGGAAGTCCGGGCCACTTTGCCGACCCGCCATCTGGCTACAGTGGAAGCCGCGTTGGCGCAAGAAGTCCCGCTGTTGGCGCAGGCCGATGTGGATGGGCACGGCCTGAGCCTGGTATTACGCGGTTTAGCCGGTAGCGCCCGTGGTGCTGGGGTCGAAGCGCTGTTTGAGATTGTCAATCCGCATGCCGAGCTGTCCTTAGGACGCTTTGTCAGCCTGCGTCTTGAATTACCCGTTCGTCACCCCGTGGTCGCGCTGCCGTTTGAGGCGCTGTACGGCACGGATCGGGTCTATCGCCTGGAGGAACAACGAATGCGGGTGCTGCATGTTGAACGGGTCGGTGAATGGCAGGCCGCCGACGGCGAAGTGCGGCTACTGGTCAGCAGTGCGGAATTAAACCCCGGTGACCGCATCATCACCACCCGCTTACCCAATGCCGTCGATGGCTTACAGGTGACGGAATAACGGCGTGGCTAGTCTTAGCTGGACGTTAGTCAAGCAAACCCCGATCAAAACGGTTGTACTCATTAAAGGAATACAATGTACTCAAGATCGACCACCGTTTTCCAAAATGTCCCCAACAGCGGTACAATCGCCCATGATAAGCAACCCACCGTCGGCCAGTAATGACCTCCTGAACCCTAATTGATCGAGTGTTCACCTGTGATCCAAGAGTATCAACCGCAAACGATTGAAACCGCCGCTCAAGAATATTGGGCGCAGCACCAGAGTTTCCGGGCCATAGAAGACCCGGCCCGCGAGAAATTCTACTGCCTGTGCATGTTTCCTTACCCCAGTGGCAAACTGCATATGGGTCATGTGCGCAATTACACCAGCGGCGATGTGATCAGCCGCTACCAGCGGATGCTGGGCAAAAACGTGCTGCAACCGATGGGTTGGGATGCGTTCGGGCTGCCAGCGGAAAACGCCGCCATGCAAAATAAAGTCCCGCCCGCGCAGTGGACCGATGGCAATATCGAGTACATGAAAGGCCAGCTCAAACGCCTCGGCTTCGGCTATGACTGGCAGCGCGAGTTCGCCACCTGTCGCCCGAATTACTACCGCTGGGAACAATGGCTGTTCACCCGCTTACTGGATCAAGGTTTGGCGTATAAAGCCAGCGCGGTGGTCAACTGGGATCCTGTCGATCAAACCGTACTGGCCAATGAACAAGTGATTGATGGCCGCGGCTGGCGTTCCGGCGCGCTGGTCGAACGGCGCGAAATCCCGCAGTGGTTTCTGCGCATTACCGATTATGCACAAGAACTATTGACCGAACTCGACCATTTGAACTGGCCGGATTCCGTCAAAACCATGCAACGCAACTGGATCGGTCGCTCCGAAGGCATTGAAATCGATTTCCCGGTCGCCGATAGCGATAGTGTGTTGCGGGTCTATACTACTCGTCCAGATACCCTGTTCGGGGTCAGTTATATGGCCGTGGCGGCTGAACACCCCCTAGCTGTAACGGCGGCGCAAAATCGTCCGGAACTGGCGGCTTTTGTCGATGAGTGCCGACGCAGTGCCGTGTCCGAAGCGGCTATGGAAACCATGGACAAAAAAGGCATGGCTTTGGGAGTGGACGCCATACACCCGCTCACCGGCGCAACGATTCCGATCTGGGTGGCTAATTTTGTCTTGATGAGCTATGGCACCGGTGCAGTGATGGCGGTACCGGCTCATGACCAGCGCGACTGGGAATTTGCCCGTCAATATGGCCTGCTGATTCCGCAGGTGATTGCGCCCAATGATGGCCGGGTCTGTGATGTAACTCAGCAATCCTTTGACGACAAGGACAGCATCCAATTAGTGAACTCCGGAGAATTTAACGGATTAGGTTTCTCCGAGGCGTTTACCGCCATCTCTGAGCGCCTAGAAGCCCTGGGGCGCGGCCAGCGCAAAGTCAATTACCGGCTGCGCGACTGGCTGGTGTCACGGCAACGCTACTGGGGCGCACCGATTCCGGTCATCTATGACGCTGACGGGCAGATGCGCCCGACACCTGATGGCGAATTACCGGTCGAATTGCCTGAACAGGTGGACCTGGATGCGGGCGGCGGTTCGCCGCTGAAAACCCTGGCGGCCTTTTACCAGCACCCGCAAGGCGGGCGGCGTGAGAC